>DASQDA010000349.1:0-1832 GCA_035634435.1 Polyangiaceae bacterium | reverse complement strand
GCTCGCAACGTATGCGGCCTCAAGGCGGCCAGCTCGACGGAGTTCGACAAGGACTGCCCGCAGCCAGTGATCGACTTGATGCCGGATCAGCGCGGCGTGAAGGACAAGGGTGGCACCATGCGCCTGGGCAGCTTCCCGTGTGTGTTGCGGGCCGGCACCCGCGCCGCCGAGATCTACGGCCGCGCCGAGATCACGGAGCGTCACCGCCATCGCTTCGAGTTCAACAACGATTACCGCGAAGCGCTCCCCCGCGCGGGCCTGGTGCTAAGCGGGACCAGCCCCGACGATCGACTGGTGGAAATCATCGAGCTGCCCGAGCATCCGTACTTTCTGGGCTGCCAGTTCCATCCCGAGTTCAAGAGCCGCCCGATGAGCGCGCACCCCTTGTTTTCGCAGTTCGTCCGCGCCGCGTGCTCCCGCCGGGACGATATCGCCAAGTCGGCTCGCGACGCTCGCGACGAGGCGGCGCCGGTTCACTCGACCGAGACCACCGTCAACTGAGCCCTGTCCCGGGTGGGAATGCGCCGAATCGCTAGCCTGCTCTGCACGTCGTTCCTGTTGCTCGGCTGTGCGCCACGGGGCGCGGTACGTGCGGCCCTCCATTCGGACCTGCCCACATTGCAGCGCGCAGTGGCGCAGGCGGAGCGCGAAGGCGAGCTAGATCGCGCCACCGTTCGCGAGCTCGCTGACGCGGTCGCGCGGCGGGAGCTGCAGTCGGCCAAGGGCGCCAGCGGGGTACGCCGAGTGAGATCGCTGCGCGCCTGCGCGCGTCCTCTGTTGCCGGCCTTGCGGGACCGCTCGGGGCAGCAGGACGAGATAGGCGCCGAGGCGATGCTCGTACGCCTGACGCAGAACGACGTCTCCGCTTCGGGGTTGTTCGAGCGCCATCGCTCGGCGACCTCCGGCGCGTGGCGGGCGGTTGCCGCGCGATCCGCGCTCGAGCCGCGCGACGTGCCGTCGCGCCGGCGCTGGTTCCTCGACCCCGACGAGCGGGTTCGTCGCGCCGCCTTTGAGGCTGCGCTCGCCGCGCCGGACCCCACGGATCTCGACGCCGTGCTCGAGGCGTTCCGTCTGGACCCCGACCCGCTGAGCCGCAGTCTGGCCGCGCGCGTTGCGGGCGCCATCGGCGGTGAAAGCAGCGTGCTGGGCCTGCAGGATCGCTTCACCCGCGCCGACGAGCCTGGGCGGCTCGCGATCATCGACGCTTGGGCCATGAAAGCCTCCTTGGAGCACGGGGGAGCGCGCGCGCTTCGCAAGGTGGCGGAGCTCCGGCGCGGTGTGGTCTCGGTCTCCGCCGCGCAGGCCTTGCTTCGAACGGGGGATCGCGATGGCTCGCTGGTCGGCTTGTTGCTGATGGCCGTGACCCATGGCAGCGAGCTCGAACAGCGCCTGGCCATCACCTGGATCCCCGTGACGGACGCGCGCGTGCTGCCGGCACTGAAGGTGGCAGCAGCCGACGCCAACGCCGAAGTGCGCGTGCTCGCGTTGGCCCGGCTGCTGGAGCTGCCCGCAGAAGCGCCAGCGGCGACGCGTTCCCTGCGGGCCATGTTGGTCAAAGGGGAGGGAGCGGTCGCTGCGCGCGCGACGCTCGCGGCCGCCGGCGACAAGAGCATCATCGGGGCGCTGCGCACGGAGGTGAGGGAGGGCCACCCTTTTCGTCGGCCGCAAGCCGCGCTTGCGCTCTACCAGCTCGGGGATGCGCCGGGCACCGCCTGGGCCCTGGTGGACGCTGATGCGGGCGTTCGCACGACCACCGCATGTGGCGTTCTGGCACGATCCGGATCCTGAGCGTTTGCGCGAGTGCCGCTCCGCTTACAGTTTAGCGGCAAGCT
>DASQDA010000348.1:0-5115 GCA_035634435.1 Polyangiaceae bacterium | reverse complement strand
ACCAGTGCTGCCCAGCGTCGACGCATCCGCGGCGAGTGTAGCACCCCAGCGGACGGGCTCTGCATCCGCGCTGGGGCGCGCTCACAGGCGCCGTGCGCTCGCTATTCGAGCATGGACAGCGTTCCCATCCCAGGATGGTCGCTGTTGGTTCGTTCGGGCTGATAGCCGGCGCTCATGAGCACCTGCGTCGTGAAGGGGTGCGGCACGCCCGCAAGGGTGAACAGCTTCTTGGCGCTGGCATATACGGGTGAGAACTTACCCCGGTCGACCATCGAGATGGTCTGCCAGCTGGGATGAACGTTGCACGGGTCGGGAAAGTTGCGATCGTACGGCACGTCGTCATTGCCGAGGTTGTACTTGGCAAGATATTCCATGCCGGCCACCACGCGATTGTTTTCGTAGGTCACCAGATCCGTACCCTGGTGCCAGGCCATCAGCGCTACCTCCACCAGATGGGCAACGCCTCCCTGTGGGTGGCCCTGATCGCGGCCAGCCTCGGTGGCCTGCCCGGTCGGGCTGCAGATGTACTGGGCGACGCCGCTACAGCCGTCGGGGCCATCTTGAAAGCCGTATTTGTAAGCGTTGACCGCGTAGTCGAATTTGGCGCGCTCGTCGCTGAAAACGGCGATGGACATGCAGCCCGCCATGGCGGAAGTTCCCCAGTTCGAGGAACGCTGCAGGTTGCCGGCGCAGATGCGCGGCCACACCACGTCTGAAAACCACTTCTTTGCCTTGGCTACCTGCGCCGGCGGCCAGCCCGCGCTGCCGTTGAAGCCATGCGCAATGAGCTCTGCAGCGTTGGCCATTTGCACGGAGCCGATGCCGACCCGCAGCGTCGTCTGCGGTGACGCGATGTTGGTCACCGTGTTGACCCACGCGTCGAGCACTCGCTTGGCGGCCGTGGCGTACGTCATGTCCCCGGAAGCCGCCCACTTGACCGCCAGAACGTAGGCAGCGTGGCCCTGATTCTGCAAGGCGTGCTCCACCGTGATCGTCGGCGCGACGCTGGGCTGATAATTTGCGTTCGCGTCGGCAGCTCGAATTGCGTTCCAGGCCGCAGCGTAGGGCGCCGTACCAGCCGCCACGTTGGTCCGCATGCGATCGAGGTCGCGCTGGGTCAATAATCCTCCCGGGTGAACCATGCCGGCGCCTGACTTGCCGCCCGCGCCAGCGGCACCCCCGCCACCGCCCGCGGAACCCCCAGCGCCGTTACCGCTGGCACCGGCTGCGCCGCCGGCGCTCGAGCCGCCGCTCATGCCCGCGCTGCCACCATTGCCCGCGCTGCCGCCCTTGCCGGCGGTGCCGCCATTGACGGCCGCGCCGCCCACGTTCGCCGCTCCCCCACTACCGCCGGGGCCGCCCGAGCTGCCACCGTTGGCTCCAACGCCTGCACTGCCACCGCTCGTCACGCCGCCGCTCGCGGGAGTACTGCCACCCAGACTGCCACCGACAGCCGTCTGACCGCCTACATTAGTCCCGCCCGTGGCGCTGCCGCCCGCGCTGCCGCTATCGCCCGTCGACCCGCCACCGCAGCCGCTACAAGCGAGCAACAACCCTAAAGTGACACTGGCTAACACCGATCGCTGGGGCTGAGGGCGACGTGTCGAAGGCCAACGACGGTAATTCACTGTTTGTCAGTAGCCCGAGCTGTCCAAAGCATGCTGCACATTCGCTGAACGGCCGCCTTTTCATTTGCAGAAGCCTGCGCCGCATGGACTCCAGCGTTCCGCAGTCGGCTCACTATACGCTATAGATAATTCACTCCTCGCAGTGACGGTTGCGGGCCGAGCTGCGATAATCATTCAGCACATGCCCAAGCCCTCCCCCGACGTTGGCCGCACCAGCGGCTCCGACGCAGTCGCGTGCTCCGCCGTATCCAAAGGTGCGCCGGCGGCGCTGCCGTTCGAGCCCACGGTCGCCGCTGCGGCGCGCACGCCGTGGTTGCACGCGTTGCTGCTGATGGCTTTCTGCGCATGTAGCTCGACCAGCGACGACAGCGGTACCGAGCCTTCACCCGTGTCCGGCGGCAGCGGCGGCGGTCCAGCGTCCGGCGGCGCTTGGAGCGGCGGCGCAGGCAACACAAGCAACCTGAGCGGAGCGGGCGGCGCGATGTCCACCAGCGGCGGGAGCTCGTCGGGCGGAAGCTCCGCGGGCAGCACCTCACAGTCAGGGGGCGCCGCTGGTTCCGTCAGCGGCGCGGCTGGTGCGGGCGGCTCAACACCGCCCGCCGGCAGCGGCGGGATCTCCGGTGGCAGCGGTGGCGGCAGCGCGGGCAATGCGGGCAGCGGCGGCAGCAGTACTGGTGGTGCGAGCAACGGCGGTTCCGGCAACCTTGGAGGCGGCGGCGCCGCGGCGGGAAGTGCGGGTGCCGGCGGCTCGAGCACGCCGGGCCCCATCGGAGCCGTGACTCCTTGCGAGACCAACCTGCTCTCGAAATGCAGCGGCACGCCCCTCGCCTGTCACTTCGGCGGCAATCCTGGCAACTACGAGGTGACCGTTCAGCTCGGGGCAAGCGGCCAGACGGAAGTCGAGGCCGAAGCCTACCGGCGAATGCTCACGCGGACGACAGCCGCCGACGCAATGCCGTGGTTGTCGTTCGTCACCAACGTGCGCGTGTACGAGGGCGAGCCCGTGCGTCCCGATCAGAGCGGAACCTCCAAGGGCATATCCGGGCTCGACGTCTACTTCCGCGGCACCAGTCCCAAGCCACTGGCCATCTGCTACCGGCCCATCGCAGCTCCGGTCATGGTTTGGCTCGTCGGCGACTCGACCGTCGCGGACCAGCAGGTGCTGCCGTTCGCCGGCTGGGGTCAGCACTTGCCGGCGCATTTCGTCAGCCCGGTCTCGGTTGCAAACTACGCGGACTCGGGTGAAAGCTCGGGCAGCGTGCTGGCCAACCAGAAGCTCTTTCCGCATGTGCGCACCAACCTCAAGCGCGGCGACTTCGTCCTGCTGCAGGTGGGTCACAACGACGACAGCGACACGAGCTACCGAGCCAACGTGCTGCGCATCGTGCAGGAAACCAAAGCAGCGGGCGCCAACATGATCCTGGTGACGCCCATTTCGCGGGCGCGTGGCACGCTCGCTCAGCAGCACGGAAACATGCCGCAGGTCGTGCGCGACATCGGCCGCACCGAGAGCGTGCCGGTCCTCGATATGACGGTGGCCACGTGGAACTGGATCCAAACCATCAACTGGCCCGACTACTTCGCCAACGGTACCGACGGCACCCACACCAACCACAAGGGCGCTCAAGTCATTGCTGGCCTGGTCGCCGCCGCGGTCAAGACTCAGGTTCCGGAGCTCGCGAAGTACGTTCGTTGAGCGCGTCGCGCTGAGATAGCGCCGTGCTACCTGGCGCCCGGGAATTTATCTGGCGCCCTTGCGGCCCGTGGCGCAGACTGCGGCATGCCGCGGGGGCCGGATCCGTTCACGCCTGAGCAGCGCCGCGAGGAGTTGGCGCGTGCGCGGCCACGGCAGCTCCCGATTGCTCCTCGCGCCGAGCCAGCACGACGGCGGCTGCCGCTGGCGGACCACGTGCGGCCCGTAGACGGCGTGCGGCCGATCTATGCCGTGTGGGAGGTCACGCTTGGCTGTGACCTCGCCTGCCGCCACTGCGGCTCACGTGCCGGACACGCGCGCCCCGACGAGCTCTCGACCGAAGAGTGCCTCGACTTGATCGATCAGATGGCGAAGCTCGGTGTGCTGGAGGTGACGCTAATCGGCGGCGAGGCTTACCTTCGGGACGACTGGCTCGAGCTCATACGTGCCATCAAGAGCTCGGGCATGTCACCGACCATGACCACTGGTGGCCGCGGTATGAACGCGGAACGCGCTGCTGCCGCTCACGCCGCCGGCATGGACAGCGTCAGCGTCTCAATCGACGGACAAGCCGAGACGCACGATCGACTGCGGGGCGTCAGTGGGTCCCACGCGTCGGCGCTGGCAGCGCTCGCGCACATGCGAGCAGCCGGTTTGCGCGTGGCTTGCAACACGCAGATCAACCGGCTCAGCATGCCGGAGCTCCCCGAGCTGCTCGAAAGCATCGCCCGGGCGGGCGTGCATAGCTGGCAGCTTCAACTCACCGTTCCGATGGGCCGCGCCGCCGACGAGCCAGACATCCTGTTGCAACCCGAAGATCTACTGCAGCTGTTCCCGCTGCTCGCCACCCTCAAGCAACGCGCGGACGAGCTCAACATTCGCATCTGGCCGGGCAACAACATCGGCTACTTCGGCCCGTTCGAGACGGCACTGAGAGGCACCATGCCGCGGGGCCACATGGCGTCGTGCGGGGCGGGCCGTTCCACCCTGGGCATCGAAGCCGACGGCGCCATCAAGGGCTGCCCCTCCTTGCCCACGCTGGCGTGGACCGGCGGCAACATTCGTGACGACAGCCTGAAGGCCATTTGGGAGCGCGCGGCGCCGCTGCGCTACACCCGCGACCGCACCGTCGACGATCTCTGGGGCTTCTGCCGCACTTGCTACTATGCCGACGAGTGCCGTGCCGGGTGCACCTGGACTGCCTTCGTGTTTTTCGGTCGCGCCGGCAACAATCCGTATTGTCACCACCGGGCTCTCGAGATGCAGCGACATGGCCTGCGCGAGCGCCTGACGCGCAGCAGCGCGGCGCCCGGAGCCCCCTTCGACTACGGTCAATTCGAGATATTGGTTGAAGCTGCCACCCCGAACGGAGCTGCCGAATGAACGCGCTTCTGCCCTGTCCCAGCTGTCAGCGCCACGTGCGGCGCGATGAAAGCGCCTGCCCCTTCTGTGCCGGTGTGCTTGATTTCAGCGCCGCGCCGCCTCCGCGATTGCCGGCGCGCTCGGGCCCGCGGCTGGGTCGCGCAGCGAGCTTTGCCTTCGGCGCCACCGTGGCTTCCATCGTTGCCTGCAGTGAGGAGCCGTCCATCGCGATTTACGGGGCACCGGCCCCACCCGGCGGCGGCGGCACGCCTGCTCAACAGGGCGGAAACGGCGGCAGCGCGAACGGCGGCAGCGCGAACGGCGGCAGCGCGAACGGCGGCAGCGCGAACGGCGGCAGTGCGAACGGCGGCAGTGCGAACGGCGGCAGCGCGAACGGCGGCAGCGCGAACGGCGGCAGCGCGAACGGCGGCA
>DASQDA010000347.1:0-2775 GCA_035634435.1 Polyangiaceae bacterium | reverse complement strand
GTTCCCGACGCGCCCGATAAGGTGACTCGCCGATAAGGCATCGGGGACGTTCGGTCCGCGCTGAAGTGACGCGGGGTCCGGCGCAAGACGGCCTGCGCAAGCGGCTCCTTTCACGCAACCTTGTGCGGGCGGGGATCACGACGTACGCGTTCTCGGCGCTCACGCTCGCCGCCAACCTCGTGAGCGGAATCGTGACCGCCAGGGCGCTGGGCCCAAGTGGGCGCGGGGTGACTGTGGCCCTCAGCACGGTCTCGCTGCTCGCGGGCTTCCTGTTTGCCATGGGCGTGGCACAGAGCCTCAGCTACTTCATCGCGCGGCGTCCCGAGGATGGTCCTCCGCTCTTGAGCACATGGGCGGTGATGCTGCTGCCTCTCGCGGTCACCGCCATCGCCATCTGCGAGCTGCTGCTGCCTACGATCTTTGCCACAGACGGCGACGAAGCGATAGCCATCGGCCGCTGGTTCGTGGTCACGATCGCCCTCGTGATCGCTCTCGAGCTCAATTACGGCCTGATGCTGGGGACGCAGGACTTCTTTGCATACAACGTGCTTCGCTTTGCGGCCCCCGCCCTTGGCACTGTGAGCATTGTGGTGCTGTGGCAGTTGGACCAGCTCACGGTGGAGAGCGCGCTGATCGCGCTCACCGCAGGCACCGCAGTGACGTTGACCGTAGGGCTGACCAGAAGCGTCCAGCGTATTGGCCTCGGACCAATCGACCTGCGGCTCGGGCGTCGCGCGCTCTGGTACGGGGTGCGAGGCCAGGGGAACACTGTTGCCTCGAACCTGAATGCGCGCCTTGACGTGGCCATGCTGCCCGCCTTTGTAAGCACCGCCAACGTAGGCGTGTACTCAGTGGCGACCAACGTGTCGCTGATCGTGTACCAGCTCTCAAACACCTTCGCCGGGCTCGTGCTGCCCGCTGCGGCAAGCGATCCCAAACGGGGAGCCGTCAAGGTCGTCGGATCCCTTTATGCGACCTTGGCGGTAGCAGGGGCCATGGCAGTTGCGCTCGCGTTCCTCGCACGACCGCTCCTCCGCGTCGTCTACGGTGACGAGTTCGCCGACGCGGCCGAGCCGCTGCTGCTGCTGCTTCCAGGTTCTGTGCTCTTTGCCGGCTCTTCGATCTTGAGTGCGGGCATCTATGCCGCTAACCGGCCGTTCACCGCGACGCTCGCTCAGCTCCTTGGCATGCTCGTCACCGTCGTCGGTCTATTTGTCTTCCTGCGCAGTGGCGGCATCACCGCAGCCGCGCTCGTGTCGAGCGCCGCCTACGGCACCGTCTTCGTCACCACGCTGCTGGTTTACAAGTCGATCTCCGGGTTGTCGTGGCGGGCTCTACTGCCCACTCCAGGGCGGCTGCGCGCGCTGGCCCGCTAGTGCAGCGGCGCGCTCAGCGCTTGTAGCGCAGCACGAGCGGCTTGCAGCCGGCGAGCGGCCTGCCGTCGATCCCCTTGGAGGTAACCGTGAGAGCCCGCGCCGTCACCTTGACCTGCCCGTAGCTGAACTTGTCGACCACCGAGCAGCGCATGCCCACGCCGGCGGGCGGCTTGGGCTCGAGGAAGGCGGCGCGCAGCGCGGCACCCGCCCCCTCTGAGGTCACCTCGTCGATCTCGAGCGCGAAGTTGGCCGTGGCCGCGGGCCCAACCGTGTAGTCCCAGATGCCGCTGTTCTTCGGGCCGCCGGGCTCGAGGGTCTGGAAGCGCGCGTCGTTCACGAGCGTCGCGTGCACGTCGGTGGTGAGGAAGATCACGTTCTTCACGTTTCGCGAGAGGAAGGTGAGCAGGCGCTGGCGCTCAGCCTCATAGCCCTCCCAGCGGTCGTACGGCAGCGCGTAGTACTGCTGGATCGGCATCTCGTTCATCACGACCTTGAAGCGCGCCTTCGAGCGGGCGATAGCACGCGTGAAGCGGCGGTACTGGCTGTCGCCGAGGAAGTCGCGGTTCGGATCCCGGATCTTCGCCAGGCATGCCGGAGAGACGGGCTGCTTGAGCGACGGGGCGATGACCGAGAAGAGCTCGCGCTTGTCCTGTGGGCCCGTTGGAGCCAGGTCGGGCTCGCCCGTCTCCGGGTTGTTGCAGACCCCGCCCTCATCGGCCTTGGCGTCGCGGAACGAGCGCTCGTCGAGGAAGAAGAGCTCGAGGTTGCGTCCCCAGCGAACGCTGCGGTAGATGCCGTTCGCGCGGGAGTAGGTGACGGGCGAGTAGTCGGTGAACGCCTTGACGCCGCGCCTGTAGAGCGTCGGCCCGTCGATCGTCTCGGTGATGCCCGAGATCGCGTTGGCGAACGTGTTCTCGCGCTGGGAGAAGTCGTTGATGAACTCGTGGTCGTCCCAGTGCGAATAGAAGCCAGCCGCCCCGCGCAGCGAGCGCAGGTTGCGGTTGTTCAGGTTCTGCTTGTACTTGCCCCACTTGTCTCTCACGGTGAGCGCCACCGGGAAGGGCTGCTGGGGCGTCGGCGGGGGCACCTCGGTGTCCGAGTAGATCGTGTCGCCGAGGTGGATGTTGAAGTGGTTGCGCTCTGAGCGCATGCGGCGGAAGACCTCGCCGTTGTTCCAGAACGGCGTGCTCTGCCCGGCCGCCCGCTGGAAGTCGGTGTCACCGGTCCAGGCGAACTCCACGGTGGCATCGGCCCGGGATGAGGGCGCGGTGCGGAAGCTGCCGACGTCGCTGCGCGCCGTCCCGCGCAGGAAGCGATAGCGATAGGTCCTGCCGGCACCCAGGCCGCGGATCCTGCCCTGCACGGTGTTGTCGTTGCCGCTGCGGGCTCGCAGCCGGTA
>DASQDA010000346.1:0-7036 GCA_035634435.1 Polyangiaceae bacterium | reverse complement strand
CAAGCTTTTCGCGCGCCTTGATGAAGAAGTGCTGCGCCAGCAACGGGACGTCCTCGGGCCGCTCGCGGAGCGCGGGCAACGCCAGGTGAATCACGTTCAGCCGGTAGTAGAGATCTTCGCGAAAATCGCCGGCTTGCACCGCGGCTTCGAGTTGCACGTTGGTCGCAGCCACGATCCTGACATCCGCCTTCAGCAGTCGATTCTCGCCCACCGGCGAGTACTCGTGAGACTGCAGCTCGCGCAGCAGCTTGACCTGCAGCGCCAGGGGGAGCTCACCGATTTCATCGAGGAACAGCGTGCCGCCTTGCGCCAGTGCGATCCGCCCGATCTTGGCTTGATGCGCGCCGGTGAAGGCGCCGCGGGTATGACCAAATAGCTCGCTCTCGAGCAGTGCTTCGGGGATTGCGGCACAGTTGACCGCCACGAAGGACGCGTTCGCTCGTGGACTCTGTCGGTGCACCGCACGTGCCACGACTTCTTTCCCGGTACCGCTCTCGCCCGTGATGAGCACGGTGCAGGTGGTGTCGGCAACGCGGTCCACCACCCGGAAAACATCGGTTAAACACGCGGACATGCCAACCACGCCTTGCATGCTGCGCGGCACCAGGCTCGGCTCCTCGTCGGCGGCGAAGAGAGCGGGGGTCTCGGCGAGCGCGGGTCGCAGCGAGGGTGGCCGGATGGTCAAAGCCATCACACGATGCAGACCGGAACCGTGGTCCTCGGCTGCGAACGCCTCGGTGTCCATCTCCGCCGCCTCGAGGAAGTCAGTATTCATCATGGTCGTCCCTGCTGTGGCCGCGAGCTTTGCCTTGCTGAGAGGAGCGCTCCGGCGAGCTCCTCTCAGCAAGGCATGGGCCAACGTCGGATCTTTGGCTCCGAGGTGTCGAGAATTTGGCGCGCCACGTCGTTCGGCAACGGCTCGCGTCCCCGCGCCGTGGTCCCGGCTCCGCGCATCCGGGTCATCTGGGACCCCGGGGGTCACAGCCTCGCGCCCCGCCGATCGCTGCTTTCGAGCCCTCACAGCACCGGCCGTGGGGGCCGCTGCCGAAGTCAATCTTGACCTACGGGGTCAAAGCGGACCCTTTGGCGCGGGCGGGAGCACTGCGGATCGCGTGGAAACCCCGCTCGCCCTCTACTCGTAGCCGTTTACGTGGCAAGCGCGAGCGATACGGCTTACGCAGCTCAGCGTGTTCGAGCTGCCAACCGGGGAATACGCTGGCTACATCTTCGATTGCGACGGGACGCTGGCGGACTCCATGCCCCTACATCATGCCGCATGGCGAGCTGCTCTACAGGCGAGCGCGGCCCCGTTCGACTTTAGCTGGGATCTGTTTTTTCGCCGTGCGGGTAAGACCCTGGAGCGCACCGTGGAGGAGCTGAATATGGAGTTTCAGCTCACGCTCGATCCGGCGCTCGTCGCGGCGCGGCAACGTAGCGAGTACGAGCGCCTGATGCTCGGCATTCGACCACTCGAGCCCGTGGTCGCATTTCTGCGCCAGGTGGCTCCAACGAAACCCGTCAGTGTCGCTTCGGGCGGCGATGCCGTGACGGTACGGCGCACCCTGGAGTTGATCGGAATCCTCGATTTATTCGAAGTGGTCGTGACCGCCGAAGACGTCGTTCATGGCAAGCCCGCCCCCGACCTCTTCCTGCTGGCAGCGTCGCGCATGGGAGTGCCCGCGTCGGAGTGCCTCGTGTTCGAGGACAGCTTGCTCGGCATCGAAGCGGCAACCCGCGCTGGGATGGCGTCCGTTCTAGTCAAGAGTCACGTCGTTGCTTGAAGCTCTCGCTGGCGCGTCGCTGGCACTAGCGCGCGAGTCAGGGGTGTGAAGTCGCTACGCTGACGTTTCCGAGCTCGCGCGGGTCGGCGTAGCCGAAGGCGCGCGTGCCGTCCAGCACGATGCAATTGGCGTCGCCCATTGGCCGCCGCAGTGCTTGCAGCTCGTGGCCGCGCTCCTCGAGCTCCGCGACGAGAGCGGGTGAGATCGACCGATCGTTCTCGTGACGAGCGAGATCGGGCAGGAACGCCTGGTGCCAGCGCGGTCGATCCACCGCGGCATCGAGTGGCAGGCGGTAGTCCACC
Organism: Polyangiaceae bacterium; assembly: GCA_035634435.1. Classification (GTDB taxonomy): domain Bacteria; phylum Myxococcota_A; class Polyangia; order Polyangiales; family Polyangiaceae; genus PMG-095. The sequence continues at coordinate 4,953 of DASQDA010000346.1, read as the reverse complement.
AGGTTCCGTACTATCTGGGCCAGGGTGCTGGGAATGGAGTCGCCGCCCGGGGTTCCGAGCACGGCCAGCAGACGCTCTCCATCGAGCACCAGAGTGGGCGCCATCGAGCTGACGGTACGGCGTCCAGGCACAGGCTGATTCTCACCGCCGCTGCTGAACGAGGCGACGGCGTTGTTCAGCACGATGCCAGTTCCGGGCGCAACCAGCTTGGCACCAAACGAAGCCGAGAGCGTCGTCGTGAGGCTGACGGCCATGCCGGCGGCGTCCACTACCGAAAGGTGCGTCGTGTGCTCGGCCTCGTGCGGCGCCGGGGGAACAGCCGGCTCGAGTAGCCGCGAGGGCGTGGCGCGCCGCGGGTCCACCGGTGTTCGATTCCAGAACCGCGGATCGAGCCAGCGCGCGCGCAGCGCGGCGTTTTCGCTGGCCGATAACGTGTCCGGATCCCGCACGGATAGGCGGCGTTCAGCCTGGCCGCGGCGCGACGCTTCGAGGAACCAATGCACCTCGTCCGCTCCGCCTGGCGCGCGGGCGCTGCCACGGCGCTCTAGCAGCGACAGCGTTCCCAGTAGCGCCACCCCTCCTGCCGAGGGCGGCGGCATCGTCTCGAGCGTGTAGCCGGCGTAGTTGAAGCGCAACGGCTCGCGGACGATGGCACGGTAGCTCGCGAGGTCCTCCCGGGAGTGCCCGCCGGCCGCGAGCGCCTGCACCAGCCTGCCGGCGATGGCACCTGTGTAGAAGTCCGAGGCACCGACGGTCGCGAGCCTCTCCAGCGTCCACGCAAGGTCGGCCTGCACCAAGCGGTGTCCCGCGCCCCAGGGCTTCTGTGGGCCAAAGATGGCGCGTGCGGCTGGATCGTGGCGCAGCGCTGCGTAGCTCCAGGCCAGTACCTGTGCTTGCCAGCGCCCGATGACGTGGCCGCGTTTCGCCAGCTCGATGGCGGGCTGCACCAGCTCGGCGAACGGTAACCGTCCCCAGCGTTCGTGCAGCCGCGCGAGGCCTGCGACGGTGCCGGGCACACCCACTGCCGCGCTGCCCCTGGCGTGGAGGCCCAACATGCGATCGAACCCAGCCCGCGTGAGCCCCTGTGGAGCGACTTCGCGAAAATCCACGGCAACCGTCGGCGACCCAAGCGCATGCACGAGAGCAAAGCCACCGCCGCCGAGACTCGCTGCGCTCGGATGCGTCACGCTGAGCGCGAGCAGCGTTGCGATGGCCGCGTCCACCGCGCTGCCGCCGCGCTCGAGAATGGAGGCTCCGACGCTTGCCGCTCGAGCTTCCACGGCCACCACCAATCCATGCTCCGAGCTCGTCGCCCGCGCTCCTCCGGAGAAGGCTGCAGCACGCGCTAGCGGCAAGCTGGGGGAGCTCGGCGCGGTTGGCGGCGGCGCGACGCCGCCCGCCACCAGCGCACGCATCGGCGCGCTCCCGCGCGCGGCGGCGAGAGCCGACGGATCCTGACGCTCGGCAGGCGCAACGCTGCCCGCGGCATTCCGATCGTAAGGCGGTGTGGTCGCTCGTCGGGTGCAATTGCAGCAGAGAGCGAATGCGGCCGAGCCCAGCAGCAGAGCTCGGACAGCGGTCGATACTTGAACGCGTGTCATCCTCGGCTTCCGACGTGCGACTGCTCGCGCATGCACGTCTATAGCAACCGCAAGCAGCACCGCACACCCTGCCGCACAGCGGGTCACTTCCACTGCCAAAAGTTGAGCTGGCTGTGCGTGAAGCAGCGATTCTCAGCGGCGCTCACGTTGCACTGACGTACACTTCGGGATCGGATCGGTTGGTCCGAATGGGAACATAGATGGGTATGTCGAAGTACTGGTTGAGTTGGGTAGGGTCGAGCGCTGTCGTTCTGACGCTGGGGGTGGCTTGCGGTGGTTCGCCGGAAGTGACCGATCCAGGACCCGGCGTCGGTGGAGGAATTCCTGCGACGGGCGGCCGAGATGGCGGAGGCAGGGGTGGCACTACCGGAATTGAGGTCGATGCTGGCACCGAGCCCGACGGCGGCGAGCCCGAGCCAGATCCCGGCTGTGAGCCGGGTGACCCGACGTGTGATCCAGACGCTCCAGCGTGCGGCGATGCCCTGGTCAACCAGATGGATGAGGCCTGTGACGACGGCAACAACCTGCCGGGCGACGGCTGCTCGGGTGTGTGTGAAAGCGAACCCAACTTCGAGTGCCCCTCGAGTGGCGGCGAGTGCGTCTCCACAATCGAGTGCGGCAACGGCATCGTCGAAGGCGGCGAGGTGTGTGATACGGGCGTCGACAACCTGGGCGAGGGCTGCTCCGAAGACTGCTTGAGTGTCGATCCGGATTTCGATTGTAGTGTTGCTGGTGAGCCGTGCACCAACCTTGTCGTCTGCGGCGACGGCTTCGTCACGGGCACGGAAGCCTGCGATGACGGCGGAGCGCCGGGCGGCTGTTTGCGCGACTGCTCCGCAGTGGAGCCAGGCTACATTTGCCTGAGGCCAGGCAAGCCCTGCGTCGTCGAGCCCAGTTGCGGCGACGGCGTGCTGAACCCGGGCGAGCAATGCGACGACGGCAACACCGTCGCCCGCGATGGCTGCAAGCCCGTGGAATGCACCATCGAATCCGGCTTTGCTTGCATGGAAGCCGGGAAGGCATGTGCGGCGCTGGTGTGCGGCGACGGCATCCGGACCCCTGACGAACAGTGCGACGACCACAATCGCGTCAACACTGACGGCTGCAGCACGACCTGCAGAGTACAGACCGGTTGGGTTTGCCCGATCGAGGACGCGCCGTGTGTCCCGCGCTGCGGCGACGGCGTGCTCACGGGTTACGAGACCTGCGACGATCGCAACCGGGCGTCCGCGGATGGATGCAACGCGGCTTGTCAACGCGAGCCCGGTTGGGCCTGCACCGGTGCCGGCGCGGGCTCGTGCACCCGCAGCGTGTGTGGCAATGGCACCAAGGAAGGCGATGAAGGCTGCGATGACCGCAACCTGATTGCCGGAGATGGATGCGGTCCCACCTGTCAGAACGAACCAACGTTTGCGCCGGACGGCAGCGCCAATCTGGTGTGTGGCGATGGTCTGATCATGGGCAGCGAGGAGTGCGACGACGGTGGCAACGTCAACGGTGATGGTTGCAGCAGCGCGTGTCGCCTCGAACCGGGCTTCGCGTGCGAGCGGCTGGTCGACTACCCCGCGTCCGTGAGACTGGCCGTCACGTATCGTGACTTCAAGGCGCGTGCCGAGGAGGGCGGTCACCCCGACTTCCAGTGGGAGTCCAACCCGTTTCGGCTCGGAATGCCGGGCCCCGCCTGCACGACACAAAACTCCGCGGCTTGCACCCAGACTCCATGCCAAGCGAATACTTGCGGCCGCCTCGATAGCGACGGCAAACCCGTGCTTCGCGACACGCCAGCCAGCGGTCGTGTAACCAGCGCCGGCACTTTCGGGCTCTGGTACCGGGATACGAATCCGACCGCCCTACGCGGGCAGAACGGGCCCATCGAGATCGATAGCGTCGAGGACTCGCTACTGCTCAGCCGGGTCGGAGCTGCGACCTCCGACGTCTACAGCTTCGACAGCGGCACGCACTTCCCCTTGAACGGTCGCGGCTTCGGCACGACCTGCAGCGACGTGGTGAATCCCTCGTGCTGCAGCGGCGTCTGCGCCGGGCGCAACTACCACTTCACCAGCGAGCTTCGTTACTTCTTCCAGTACCAGGGTGGTGAAACGCTGACGTTCCGCGGTGACGATGACGTCTGGGTGTTCGTCAACGGGCGGCTGGCGGTGGACATTGGCGGCGTGCACGGCGCCAAATGGGGTCGCGTGGTGCTGGGCGACGACGGTAATGGCACCGTGCCCGAGGACAGCAACTGCTCGGCACACGGACCCGACGCGGAGCCCGGGCCGTGCAGCTTGACGGCGGCCGAGCTTTCCAACACGCAGGACACGCGCTTCGGGCTCACCCGTGGTGGGGTCTACCAGATCGTGCTGTTCCACGCGGAGCGCCACACCACGGCTTCGAACTTCCGCCTGACACTGGCGGGCTTCCTCGCGCCACGGACCAGTTGCTCACCCATCTGCGGTAACGGGATCCTGCAGCGAGGCGAGGTGTGCGATGACGGCGCCGCCAACGCGAACAACGTTTACGGCGCCTGCAACAAGACCTGCAGTGGTCGACAATTCTGTGGTGATGGTACCGTCAACGGCCCCGAGATCTGCGACAACGGGCTGAACGTCGATCCTTACGGGACCTCCTTGACGACCAAGCCGAGCGCGTGTGCCCCGGGCTGCGTGCGACCCGGCCTGTGCGGCGATGCGACCCTCCAGCCTGGCTTCGAGTCGTGTGACCTGGGGGCGGCCAATAACACGGGCGGCTACGAGGGCTGCACCGTTAGCTGTGGGCTCGGTCCCTATTGCGGAGACGGCACGCTGCAGTCCAGTGCGGGCGAGACCTGCGACAAGGGCAACGCCAACGGAGGCTACGGTAAGGAATGTAGCTACGAGTGCCAGCCAGCGCCGTATTGCGGTGATGGCGTGCGCAATGGTCCCGAGCAGTGCGACCTTGGCGAGGCGGGGAACACCGGGGAGTACGGCACATGCAACCCGAACTGTACGGCCGCGCCGCGCTGCGGCGACGGCGTGCGCCAGTCTCAGCTCGGGGAGGAGTGCGACGATGGCGTCAACGGCGGCGGCTACGGAAAATGTGGTCCCAGCTGCAAGGTGGGCCCGCATTGCGGCGACGGCGTCGTGCAGCGAGACTTCGAGATCTGTGACGACGGCGACAACACGGGCGAGTACGGAAAGTGCGCGCCCGGTTGCAAGCCGGGGCCGCGGTGCGGTGATGGCCGCGTGCAGCGTTCCGCTGGGGAAGAATGCGACGACCCGAGCAGCTCCCAGTGTACTTCCACTTGTCGGAACCAGGCCGTCCCGCGCTGAAGCGCAAAAGCACGTAGCGATTAATCGCCCAGCTCCATCTGCAA
>DASQDA010000345.1:0-3369 GCA_035634435.1 Polyangiaceae bacterium | reverse complement strand
GCGCACGCCTTCTTGACCCTGACGCGGGCACAGGTCGTCGGACGCGGCGACCAAAAAGGGGGCGCCTGCACCTTGATGTTGCCCTGATCCCCTTGACGGTGCCGGAAGTCCGCCGGCTGTTGGTGGCCTTGGCCTGGGCGCTGCCACCACCGGAGGAGCACATCATGCGTTGGTCGTGCTGGCGACGGCGACACCAAGCCCGCGCACGCCGATGTCACTACAAACGCCGGCTGGAACGACTCAGGCAGCGAAATCAACAAGTGCGGCTGTAGTAGCCTATGGCGAAACCGGCGATCAGCACAAGTGGAAGCGCAAGCAAGCTCAGCCGATACAACATCTTCATCGATGAACTCCTCCACTCAGCAGCGTGTCGAGTGGATCGAAGTGGAGCAAAGCCTATGTGTGGCAATGGAAAGATTTGTTTCCCGTTGGTTGTGATTGGACAACCTTAGCTTTCGGTTTCTGGAGGCCTGCGGCAGGCTGGAGGTATTTGAACCATTCGCATAACTCTTCCGTCACCCTTAATGAAGGCTGTGCAGCCAGTGTCACGGGAAGGAGTTGCTTCCGCGATGGACGTGTGTATCGAGAACCTCGAAAAGAATTACGGCAAGGTCCGGGCGCTTGCGGATGTCTCCCTGCACATCGGCGGCGGCATGTTCGGCTTGCTCGGACCCAACGGTTCCGGCAAGACGACGCTGATGCGCATCCTCACCACCACGCTCGCGCCGACCGCCGGGCGGGTCACCGTCGGCGGCATCGACGTGGTGCGCGATCCCGGCGAGGTCCGTCGCCACCTGGGCTACCTGCCGCAGGATTTCGGCTTCTACCGCGGCCTCAACGCATGGGAAATGCTTGACTACATCGCGTCCATGAAGAACATCCCGAAGAGCGAGCGCAAGCGGCAGATCGAGACGGTGCTCGATCAGGTCAATCTCCTGGGCGATGCCCGGCGGCGTGTCGGCGGATACTCCGGCGGTATGCGCCAGCGCCTTGGCATCGCACAGGCGCTGCTGGGCGATCCGCCGCTGCTGGTCGTCGACGAGCCCACCTCAGGGCTCGATCCCGAGGAGCGCATCCGCTTCCGCAATCTGCTGGCGCGGCTTTCGGCCGAGCGCACCGTCCTGCTGAGCACGCATATCGTCGCCGACATCGAGGCCAGCTGCACGGCGGTCGCGGTGCTGCGGAACGGGCGGCTGCGCTTCTGGGGGACACTCGACGAGCTGATCGCGCAGGCGCGCGCACGCGTCTGGCAGCTCGAAGTAACGCCCCATGAGTGGCAGCGCTTGGGGGACGCGTACCAGGTTGTGGCCAGCCGGACGGTCAACCAGGTGCTCCACCTGCGCGTCCTGGCCGACGAGAACCCGCTCGGCAGCAGCGTGCCGGTCGAGCCGGGGCTGGAGGATGGCTACATGGCGGTGATGCATAGCGCGACGCCGGCAATGGAGGCCGTTTATGCCTAGCATGCTGCGCCGCTTCGGGACCGCCTCTGCTATGGAGCTGCGCCTGCTCTGCCGGCACTGGAGCTACGCGCTGCTGCATCTTCTGTGGGCAGCCCTGTTGATCTACGCCAATCGCGGCGTCGATCTGGACACGGCGCGCTGGGAGTTGGAGAACTCCTTCGGCTTCGCCTCGATCACGCTGATCTCGCTGGTCACGATCTTCGTAGCCGGCGCCAGCGCCTCGCGCGTCCGGCGACTGCGCTTCGAGCTGATCGACGAGACACTGCCGACGGGTACGGAGGTAGTGCTCGGCCGGGCCGTCGCGGTCGTCGTAGCCATGCTGCCGTTCACGGTAGTGCCGCTGCTGTTTGCGCTGCGTGCCGGTCCGCGCGCTTCGTTCATAGAGGCGCTGCCGATCTTCGCGGGTGAAGCACTGATCACGATCGTCATCACCACAGCCGTAACGTGGTGGTTCGTCACCAGCACCGTCGGACGCGGGCGCTGGGCCTACCTTCTGCCGGTCGGCGCCTGGCTCGCCGCGAATATCGGACCCGAGGTCCTGAGCACGTTCAATGTGGCGCTGCCGGAGGCGACACTGCTCCAGTTTGGCACGGGCCGGCATAGCGACTATGATGACCTATGGAATCGCATGCGCGCGAACGGTATGCCGCGTTGGGCCGATCTGTTCTTCCTTGGCCTGGCGCTCGGCTTCGTGGCGCTCATCGCCGCGCGTGTGCAGCTGCGGCGGCTGCGGCGCCGTCCCATCGCGTCGGTCCTGGCGCTGCTCGTGGCAGTGCTTGCGGCGACCTTTGGCGGCGCGCGCTTTGTACGCGCGATCGACGTGCTCGAAGCGCGGCTGGCAGTGGACGAGCGCGTTGAGGAGGCGCATCCATCGTCGTGGCGTGAGGAGGACCAGGACGCTCTCGTGGCGCAGGCGCCGCGCATCACGCGCTACCTGATCGACGCCGACCTTTCAGAGCCGGCGCACCCACGCTTCGCCGCGACGATCACGCTGCACAACGCAGGTAGTACGCCTCTGGCGCGGTTTCCACTCACGCTCAACCATGATTTCGAGATCGACCAGGCCGACGTCCCGTTCACGCGCAACGGCAACGCGGTCGAGATCGAGCTGCCAGAGCCGCTCGCGCCGGGCGCGACGCGTGATGTAGCCATGCAATGGGGCGGCGCACTATGGAGTGGCCAGCGCACCTTCAGCGGTATGCCGCAGGCGCTCTTCTTCACCGAACCGTGGGGTATGCGACTGTCGACCGCGGTGGGTTGGTATCCGATCGCCGGCCAAGTTCCGACGCGCTTCACCACGCAGAGCTTGCCGCCGGAGCGCATGCACCCCCCGGCCGACTTCCGGCTGATCGTGAAGGCCGGCGCAAATTTCCCGGTCGCGTCCAACCTCCCACCCGCAGGCCCCAACGTCTTCGAGGGCGAGGGCGCCGCGTGGGTAATGTTAATCGGCTCGCCTGAGCTGGCGGTGGAGCAAGTCGGTAAGGTGCGGCTAATCGCCGCCCGCAACACGATGCCGGCACTCCGCACCGTTGTCGATACATACGAGCGCACGCTAGCGGCGTATCTGCCGTTCTTCCCAGACGCGCGGGTGGACGGGCTCACACTGATGCTCCTTGACGAGAACGTTGGGATCGAGTCGGCGACGCCGCCGGCAGCCGGCCAGTTCGTCGTAGTGCTCAGCCGCGGTGACGTCAACGCCGGACAGCGCACGGTGGACGGCTACCCTTCATTCTTCATCGGGTATGCATTGGCGAGCGATCTATGGCTGTTGAGCGGCGGCGAGGTGAGCTATGCATCGAGCGTTGTCGCCAACTTCCTGTGGGAGATGCACACGGGACAGCCGCCCTACCGTGGGTCAGTCGAAGGTCCAGATCCCCTGCAGCCGCTGCTCGCCAAGCTGCAGGAACGG
>DASQDA010000344.1:0-1653 GCA_035634435.1 Polyangiaceae bacterium | reverse complement strand
TTGGCATCTTGCAAGCGTCGCGCTTCTACACAGCTGACTCTAGCGGCTATCCAGGGCCTGGAGCATGCTTTGCACCGAGTAGAGCTTTTCTCGGACCTTGCCGCGTGACACACCGAGCTCGCGCTCGAGCGCGTCCAGGCGCAGCCACTCGGCGTAGCTGATGGTCCGAACGCCGCGCTCTTGCAGCAGCCGTGCGACGCGACCGGGCTGCCGCTCAGCACGCGTGGCCAGCGCACGCTCGCGATCCCCAAGCATACTGTTGACGGTCTCCGCGGCGTCCTGCTTGTTGGTGCCCAGCAGCCCCACCGGTCCCCGTTTGATCCAGCCGACGACATAGGAGCGTTCGAGCGCGGCGTCGGCGCTCACCACGCGGCCTCCGGAGTTGGGAATCAGCGACGCGTTTTCGTCGAACGGGAGACCCGGCAAGGGGCTGGCTTGGTAGCCGATGGACCGGATGACCAGCCCCGTGGTGAGCGTCTCCGTCTCTCCGACACCACGAGCGCTCACGCTGCCGTCGGGGCGAGTGACCAGCTCCATGCGCTCGAGCTCGATGCCGCCGACTCGCGGTCCCAAACCCACAAGACGTCTGGGAGCGGCCAGAAAACGCAGGCGCACGCGGCGCTCGGCGTTGCTGGTCGCCCTGCGCGGTAGCGTTGCCATGAGCTCTACGTTGCGCTTGGCGGGCGTCGAAAGGCCGGGTGTCACCTGCAGCTCGACGGCGCCCTCGACCACTACTTCGACGCCGGCCAGCGCAGCGATGTCCTCCAACTCTCCATGGTCGAACGCCGCCTGAGCCGGGCCGCGTCTGCCCACCAGGACCACCTCGCGCACGCGGCTGCGTTGCAACGCTTCTAGCGCGTAGCTGGCGATGTCGGTAGTGGCGAGCTCGCCTGGGTCGCGCACCAGGACGCGGGCGACGTCCAAGGCGACGTTCCCCATGCCGACGATGACCGCTCGCGAGCTCTCGAGGTCGAAGGTGAGCGCGGAAAAGTCCGGATGCCCATTGTACCAGCCCACGAAAGACGTCGCGGCGATGCTGCCGAGCAGGTCCTCGCCGGGCAAACCGAGCTTGCGGTCACCACCGGAGCCGGTCGCGATGAGCAACTGGTCGTAATCCGACAAGAGCTCGTCCACAGTTATGTCCCGCCCCACCTGCACGTAGCCGAAGTAGCGGCAGCCGGCCAGCGCGGCGGTCCGCTCGAACGCCGCCCCCGCGCGTTTGATGTTCTGATGGTCGGGGGCGACACCGTAGCGAAGCAGGCCGAATGGCGCCGGCAGGCGCTCGAAGAGGTCGACCTGGCAGCCCCCCAGCTTGATCAAGCGGTCGGCGGCATAGAAGCCTGCGGGACCCGCGCCAACGATCGCAACCCGCAGGCTATCGACTCCCATTGCCTCGCTCCGCTGCTGCCCGGCATTGCCCTCCACCCCGAGGTGGAAGTCAACCGGGGAGTCTCTCCACCGTGGCTGGACGAGGCGGCAAGCAGCCGCCGGCACTTGACCCTCCTGGACCTGGAGCCTAAAGTTTCAAGAGATTTTGAAACCTCAATCGCTACACGGAGCTCCCGTTAGCCAGGTTTAGCCCTTGGAAGCCACGCCCCCCTCTTCTGCCACTCCTAACCCGGAGCTCAGCGTCGCCGACAGTATCGGTCAGCT
>DASQDA010000343.1:0-2987 GCA_035634435.1 Polyangiaceae bacterium | reverse complement strand
GCTGCAACATTTGCTCGTGCAACGACGGGCAGCTCGCGTGCACCCGACGCGCGTGCGTGCAGGTGCCGTGCGGCGGCCGCCTTGGAGACGCTTGCGCCGCCGACCAGTACTGCGCTTACGAGAACGGCGACTGCGGCTTTGCCGACGGCACGTCGATATGCCGCGAGCGACCGGAAGGCTGCATCACGCTGTTCGATCCCGTCTGCGGCTGTGACGGGCGCACGTATTCGAACGCCTGCGAGGCGGCCCGCGCCGGCACGGGCTGGTTGTCTCGAGGAACGTGCGGCGGTACGCTGGGTCCGTGACCGCGAGCTGAGGCGAGCTCCGCCCCGCGATCCGGCTCACCGAGCAACGGACGCTGGGGTGGAGCGTCCACTCGCGCGTACCGACGGAACGCCTCCGCTAGCGCTGGCTCTAGTAGAGCGCAGCGACGATCTCGGCGGTTTCCGCGTCGTTCAGGTCACTGGCCATGGCGTAGCCGACGCCGCGGCGTTCGATGGCACCGATCGAATAGCCGCGACGGCTGCCGACGTACACCGGCTCATCGCCGACCAGACGCTGCTCCAAACGCTTTTCGATGGGCACGCGCGAGGAATCGTAGACGTACAGGGTCACCCGGTGGTTGCCGAGCTTGTAGCGCAGCGATGCAGCTCGCTGATTCCGGACGGGGACCACGCTGCCGCCTTCCCAGCGAGCGCCATACTGCACCAGACTCGGGATGCGCACCGGAACGCCGACCTCTTCCTCGAGCTGCGGTAGCAGGGCAGGCTCGAGTGTCTGCGATCGGCCGCGCACGTGATGATTGAGCAGCTCGTCGATGACGGCTTCGGCATTCGTCGGATCGACGCTGGCGTACTCGGCGGCCACGCGGTTGGCGCGCCGTTCGGGTGTGGTCGAGCCCGCCCACACCAACGTCAGCGCAGCGGCCGCGGCGACCGGCAAAATCGTGCGCCACGACATCATCCGGGACCGATCGGCATGCTCCGCCAACACCTGCGTTTCCCACTCGCGCTCGTGGCTAGCCTCGAGCGCTGCTGCCAGTCGACTGCGGAACGCATCACTCGGTTGCTGCTCGGAGCGCACCACACGCGCCACGCTGACCCGCACGGCACGATCCAGCTTCACCCGCTCGACGCAGCGGCGACACTCGGCCAGATGCTGCTCGACGTCCAGCACCTTGTCTGCTCCGAGCTCGCCGTCGTTGAACGCCTCGAGCAGGGGAGTGATCGACCGGCAGCTCACGCCTGAGCTCCCTTCTTGACCTTGCTTCGATACTGCTCGAGCTCGACGACAGCGTCGCCGCCGTGGCCAACTTTGTCTTCGGGTCCGATGATGCCGAGCGCCCGGGCGTGCTCGTACAGACGGCCCTTGAGCAAGCGGCGACCCCGATGCAAGCGGGACATCACGGTACCTACCGGGCAGCCCATGACCTCCGAGATCTCCTTGTAGGAAAGGTCTTCCACGTCCGACAGCACGACAGCCAAGCGAAACTCGGTCGGGAGCTCGGCGAGCGCCTTGCCAATCTCCGCTTCCAGGATGGGCCGCAGGGCCTGCGATTCGGGATCGCGCAGCGCCTCCATCGTCGAAGAGCTGATCCACCCATCGGCCAGGGGATCGGCGGCAGGGCCGTCCAGAACGCTGCGTTCGAGCCCGCCACGCCGGTAACGATTGATGAACGTGTTGGTCAGAATTTTCAGCAGCCAGGCGCGGAGGTTCGTGCCGGACTCGAACTGATCGCGGGCCCGAATGGCCTTGAGCACCGCGTCCTGTACCAGATCTTCCGCTTCCGAGCCGTGACGCATCAGGCGGGACGCCACGGAAAGCATGGAAGGCAGGTGCTCGAGCACCTCGCGTTCGAACTCTTTGGGGGTAACTCGGTTTCGGGCCATGCTTTCCTGACTTCGGTGCAACCCGGGCCGCCGAGCACCTATTCCCTTCCGGGTTCCGGGTCCGCTGGTGACGGCATCGTTGCCGGCTTTGCGGCCGCTGAGGGGTCCGCCAGGCGTTGCTCAAGGGCGTCGAGGCGCTCGGAGACCCGGCGCACCTCCAGCTCGAGGTCGCGAAACGCGGCGAAATTAGGCAACACCGTGCGAATGCGTTCGTCGATGGCGCTCTGCCACTGCTCCAGGGTCGCTCGCAATCCTTTGCCTTCCTTGCCTTGCGACATGTCCTCGTCTCCAGCCTCGGGGGGCAAAACCCCCGGATCGAGCCCTTCTCGTGTGTCGCCTTCTTTAGGAATCAGCTTACCGATCGGCCCTTCGCGCAGCTGGGACAAGATGCGTTCGCCCCGATGGCGGATCAAGGCCTTCAGGGTGGCCAGAGGAATCGCACGCGGGCGCGAGCGGAGCTCCTCGGAGATGATCAGAGCGAGCGTGATGTCGGTCTTGTCCTCCTTGCTGGCGTTGTCGATGATCTGGACGTCTTCGCCACTGCGGATCATCTCCGCGATTTGCAACAAGGTGACGTAGCTGCTGCCCTTGGTGTCGTAGAGCTTGCGGTTCGAGTACCGCTTGATGATGCGCCTCTGGGAAGGAGGAGCCTCACTGTCCGTCAGCTCGGAGCCTTCATCGCCATTCATGACAAGCAATCGGGGGTGCGGGGCACTTCCTCCAATTCCAGCAGCCCTTACGCAGAGCGTCAAGGCTGACTCGGCTTCGCGCCCGCAATTCGACGAAACGCTGCTGCAGCCGTACGTGGGGAGAAGTGCGCCGCTGACCACACAGCTCGGCCACCCCGAGCTACAGCGAGGATTCACGGGCGCGCGGGCGGGCTTCGCGACGCGGCTCGCCGCAAAAGACAGCGGATTTGTCGCCCGATCGCGGGCTCGCCCTGTAAGACCCCGGTGTGGTGCGACGCGCCCTGGTTGTGGCTCTTGGCGGGCTCTTATTTTCCTGCGGTTCCCCGAATCGGGCGCCGAACCTCGTAGAGCTGCGCGAGCTTGGGCCGCGCCACGTGGAAGTGGGCGATCGGCTGCGCCTCACCGGGGC
>DASQDA010000342.1:0-13068 GCA_035634435.1 Polyangiaceae bacterium | reverse complement strand
GGGTCGTCACTGGCCCAGCTGCTGAGCACCTCCGGCGTCAGCGCCGCTGGAACGGGCGGGCTCGGCAACCATTCCCAGTAGGGTCCGCCCCCGGTGCATCCCAGGACGAGCTCTTCGACCTCGTCTACGTCGATCCGCCGTTCAACACGGGGCGAGCGCACACCGCGCGCTTGCGGCAGGGGGCGCGCGTGGACGGGATCACCGCGTACGCCGACCACTGGGGTGGGCTCGACGCCTTTCTGAATATGCTGGAGCCGCGGCTGCAGTGCTTGCGCCAGCTACTTTCGCCCGTCGGAAGCGTGTGGATCCATCTCGACCACCGTGCGGTTCACGACTGCAAGGTCCTGGCGGACGCTGTCTTCGGACGCGCGGCGTACCTGGCGGAGATCGTCTGGGTGCCCGGCAATGGTGGGCGGCGCAAAGCCGGGCCCAGCGTCACCCACCAGACGATCCTGGTCTACGCGCCCAGCGGTCGCATGATCTGGAACGTCGGTGATGCGGCGCTCCGCGAGCCCTACGCCGAGCTGAGCCTGAAAATGCACTTCAAGGGGTTGGACGAGCAAGGGCGCCGCTATCGCGAGCGCAGCTTGGGCGGGAAAACCTACCGCTACTATGCCGAAGCTGGGCGCCAGATCGGCAGCGTCTGGAGTGACTGTCCGGCCATGCGCGCCAACACTCCGCTCGTTGCGGAGACCACCGGCTACCCGACACAAAAGCCGGAGAGCCTGTTGACTCGCATCGTCCGAGCAGCGAGCTCCGAAAGCAGCCGCGTGCTGGACCCAATGTGCGGTTCTGGGACCACGTTGGCGGTCGCTGCGCGTCTGGGTCGTCGCTTCGTCGGCATCGACCGCAGCGCGGTCGCCTACCGCATCGCAGAGCAGCGACTGCGAGCGCTGCGCAGCTGAGGACGGCTTCGCCCCCCGCCTAGCGCACCACCTCGGGCGTGAAGCAGGCGATGTTCGTGGTGAACTTGAAGTTCGAGCCATCGGTGTGGCGTTCCGCGTGGAACACGTCCATGCGGTAGCTGCCGCCGGGCGAGATGCCGAGAGCAGCGGCTTGTGCGTCGAAGTCGATCACGCGCTCCTCGGGGCCGTGCATGCCGCCAAGATCCATCGCAAGCTTGCCGTTGACGAAGATCCACATGTCGTCGTCGCCGCGAAACGTGAACCGCTGCCCGGCTTGATAACCGAACTTCACGTGAGCTTCGGTGGTGAACAGGTAATTCTTGCGCATGTGATTGCCGGTGGGCGTCATGCCGAAGCCCTCGGTCTCACCCAGCGGGAAGAAGGCGCTGCTCTCGAAGACATACTGACCCGAGCCGGGAGGCGTCTCTGTAAGCTCGATCTTGCCGGGGTACTCCATGTTCACGCCCGCCACCGTGCGGTACCACTGGTCGAACGTGGTGGCGCTCGTGATCACGGGCTGAGTCACACTCCAGCTCGTGTCGCAGGCGGTTGGCGAGTTGAGCAGCGGCGGGCAACCGATGCTGCCCGCGAAGATGGGCTTTGAATCTGGGCCGAGCGTCGCCGCGACCAGGCCACGGCGCACCACGTCGCCGCGAAACGCCATTTCGAAATCGGGGTGCGCCTCACTGAAGTCGCGATAGGTCACCTCGAGGCTGGCGTCGCAATCTTCGGGTTGCGTGCCGGAGCCTCCTCCTGGCACGACAGTGATGCCGCTGCCGCCACTCGGGCTCGGGCCACCACCCGTTGCGCCGCCACTCGCGACCCCAGAAGGACGCGGGCTCACATCCCCGCCGCCGGCCGAGCAGGCTCCGCTGACACCCACGAGCACCAGGAGACCCATGGAGGAAACGAGCGTCTTCAAGGTAAGGGAGGTCATCGTCGTCGCTTCCAAAACGGCGTAGCGTAGCATGGCGGGCGGGCAATTGCCTTTGCGCGGTCTTCGCAGGCGGACCGCGCAGCAGAATTGCCGCGCAAGGTCGGCGTCAGAGCTTTGAGGGCTTCGGCGCCAGGGCGAGGAACGCGTCGAGCACATCGGGGTTCGACAAGGTATCGCGACTGACCGCCTTGTCGGGCGGCGTGCCCAGCAGGATGCGCTTGATTGGCACCTCGAGCTTCTTGCCGTTCAGCGTCCGCGGTACCCCGCTAACTTGTCGGATCTCGTCGGGTACGTGTCGCGGGGAGAGCTCTCGCCGCAGCATGTCGCGAATGCGGCCCTGGAGCGCCGCGTCCAGCACGCCTCCGTCTTTCAGGACCACGAAGAGCCACAAGGTCCCGGTCGCGTCCACAAGCGAGCCCGTGTCGACCACGAGGCTCTCGACGATTTCCGGCATTGCCTCCACGAGCGCGTAGAACTCACTCGTGCCCATGCGAACGCCGCCACGATTGAGCGTCGAATCCGAGCGTCCCGAAATGACGAAGCTCTTGCGCTCGGTGACGCGCACCCAGTCGCCATGCCGCCAGACGCCTGGGTAAGTCGAGAAGTAGCTCTCCAGACGCCGCGCATTCGCGGCGTCGTTCCAGAAAAAGAGCGGCATGGACGGCAGGGGCTCCGTCAGCACCAGCTCTCCCACCTCGCCGACGACCGGCTCGCCCAGCTCGTTGTAGGCTTCCACGCGGGCGCCCAGCGCCGCGCATTGGATCTCTCCGGCGTGAACCGGCAAGAGCGGGCACGAAAGCACGAAGGCCGTGCACACATCGGTGCCTCCGCTGATCGAGGCCAACAGGAGGTCGCGCCCGACGGCTTCGTAGACCCAACCAAAGCCGTCCGCGGGGAGCGGTGCGCCGGTGGTGCCGACTGCCCGCAGACTCGACAGCGTGTGCTGCGCGTTGGGAACGATGCCAGCTTTGCGACAGGCGAGCAGGTACGGAGCGCTCACGCCGAAGTAGGTGATCCCCTCCTCCTCTACGAGGCGCCAGAGCGCATGAAGATCCGGATAAGCGGGGCTGCCGTCATAGAGCACCACGGTGGTGCCGAGCAGTAACCCGCCCACCAGCATGTTCCACATCATCCAGCCGGTCGTCGAGAACCAGAAGAACCGATCCGTTTCGCTCAGGTCGCAATGCAAGGCGAGCGCCTTCAAGTGCTCGAGCAAAATGCCGCCGTGCCCGTGAACGATGGCCTTCGGCAGTCCCGTGGTTCCAGAGGAGTAGAGGATCCACAGCGGGTGCTCGAAGGGGACGGCCTCGAAGACCAGCTCGCCCGCTTCGCTCAATAGCTCGTCCCAGCTGACCACGCCCACGCCGCTCGACCCGAGCAGTACGGTAGCTTGCAAGCTCGGGAGCGCCGCACGGATCCGCGCGAGCTCGTCACGGCGGTCGAAGTGCTTGCCGCCATAGACGTACCCATCTACGGCGAGCAGCACTCGCGGCTCGATCTGCTGAAAGCGGTCGAGCACGCTGCTCACGCCGAACTCGGGCGAACAGCTCGACCAGATGGCTCCGAGGCTGGCGCTGGCGAGGAACAGCACCACGGCCTCGGCAGAGCTCGGCACGAGCGCAGCGACACGATCGCCCGTGCGGACACCCAGACGCTGCAGCCCACGGCGCGCGCGCCCGACCAGCTCGGCAAGCTCCGCATAGCTCACGACCCGGCGCGCTCCGCGCTCGGAGCGAACGATCAACGCGGCGTGATCGTCGCGGCGGCGCAAGGCGTGCTGTGCGTAATTGAGCTGGACGCCGGGGCACCAGCTCACGGTGGGCAGCTTGCCTTGCAGCACACAATCCGGGCGCGGCTCACCTTGCACCTCGAAGTAGTCCCAGATCGAAAGCCAGAAAGCCGCTGGTTGCTGGGTGCTGAAGGCATGCAGGTCGGCGTAGTTCGCGAAGCTCGACGCTCGGCTGCGCGCAAGCCACTCGAGGTACCGCGCGATACGGCTGTTACCGATGCGCGAGAGGCTCGGCGACCACAAGAGTTGACCTTCCTCCACCGTTGACTCCGTCATCGTGCGATCTCCCTCTCCGGGCTCAGCTTCAAAGCGACGGCTGGCGGCGTCTGTGCGTGCAGCGTGTCGACATCGACAAAGCCCACCGCGGCGCGTTGAGCGGGACGCACGCGCGCTTCGGAGCGACGCCAGAGCAGCCCGTCGAGCACGTAGTGTGTGGCTTGCGGCAGCGCCAGCAAAGGAACCAACCAACCCAGCAGCGCAGGCTCGAGCTCGGTGCCGCTGCCAAACATCCAGGCCCGGTCGTGATCGACCAAGCGGTCCCACAAGAGCTCCTCCACGAAAGCCAGCATCAGCAGCGCCGCGGCGAAAGCACCCACGCCGCCCGCCGCCACATGGGAGACGAGTCCGCTCGGGCCCTGGCGCGAGCGCTGGCGCACGTAATGAAACAGCAGGAACGCATAGGGAACGCCATGAGGCAGCACATTCGTGGCCGTGAACACGAAGTCGCTGTTCATCGCCACGATACCCACGTACCAGCTGACTGCGGTGCTTGCGACGACCAGGATCTTGCCGAGAGCGAGCTCCCTCTGCCACACGGCTCGCACGAGCTCCTTGGCGAAAAAGACGAGCAGCGATAGGCCCCACACGACCGACGCTGCAGGGGCAAAGGCGCCAAGCGGCAGCGCTACGAAGTCGCCAGCCATGAACCAGGCGAAAGCGCGTTCTGCTGGTCGCACGTGCCACTCGAGCAACGGGTAGAGCGTGGCCGAGTAGATCGCAGCCTGGTCGATCCAGCGGTCCAGCGAGCCCGCGTTCCCCGCCCGCGACCGGTACAGGTTCACCCACCCCGCCTGTTGGCGGACGAAGTGGAAGACCGCCATGTAGACCAGGACACGCCAGAAGAGCAGCGGCGAGCCGTGGTAGGCCAAGACCCCCACCGCGTATAATAACAAGGGAAGACCCAAGTAGCGCAGCGGGTGACGCTCGAGCTCGCTGCGATCGAAGTAGGTGCGAAACCAGGTGGCATGCACGTGCGCCACGTCGACGCCCAGGATGAGCACCAGCCACATCCAATCCGAGACGCCAGTGACGCCCAGACGATGCCCGGCCAGGGCGATGAGCAGCGCCAGGCACGTGCTGCCCACGAACGCGACGCTGTCGGCGCGTGCTCCCCAAAGCCACGGACCCAGGCGAAGCCCGCTGGACAGGGCTGGAGCCATCCCTGCGGCCATGAGCGGCATCATGTACGGCCGAGCCGAAGCCCGCAACAGTCCGGTTCCGGCACCTCGCTACGTAAAGCCCACAAACGGCGCGTGCCCCGAGCCCGGCACGCCGAGAGGGCGTTCGAGCGCGGGGCACGACGCCCGCACGAAGCTTCCGCGAAGCTCAGTTCACGACGGCCGTGAACTCTTCGACCTTCAAGCCCGTTGCAGCGCTTCCTTGCCAGATCTCGAAACCGGCGAACACGTCGGTGAGGTACCAGCTCGGCTGAATCCCGTGGGCCGCCGCGTGAGTGATGAACGCCTTCAGATTGAAGGTCATGGCCAACGTCGTTTGCGTCCGCACGTAGGACACGACGGGAGCGGCGCTGTTCGGCCCTGCTCCACCACGCGGACCGACCCACACGTCCCAGGTGCCCTCTACGCCTGGAACGGTGACCCCTGTCGCAATCGGCATGTTGTTGCCCGAGCTGATCGGGAAGTTGTTTGCCGGCTTGTAGAGCCACACCATCACGAAGCCGGAGATGGCATCGTTGTAGGGCGCCGTAGGCCTCTGCGCGGAGAACCAGACGTCATAGCAGGCGTTGTAGTCACCCATCGCCCGGTTGTAACGGAAGGTCGTGTTGATGGTGCCGATGGTGCTGATCTGCTTCGGCAGGCCGTCGTCGGAGCTCGTGGAGAACACGCCGTTGGCGGTGTTGCCGTTGGCGCCGATGTAAATCGAGGGGAACGAGGCGGGTTCGCCGGCGCCACCTTTGGTGCCCGTGCTGCTGTCGATGGTAAAGCTGTTGCCCGCGTAGGTGATCTTCTGATCCGTACCGGTCGGGTTGCCCCAGTTGTTGTTCTGGATGATGTAGCTCTTGCCGCCGGCTGCGACCTTCACCCGCGCGAAATCTTGGTCCATGCCTGGGCCGCCGATGCTGCCCATGAGGACGCCACCAGTGGAACCACCAGCCGGCGCATCGGCAACGCTGGTGCCGGGCGCAAAGCCATTGATGCAGTAATTGAACGGCGTCGGCACGGGCGTGCCGGGCACCAGAAATACGACTGCCGAAATGGGTTGTCCGGCGTAGGCGACGCCCGTGGCCGGCATGGCCGCTGTCGGCACTTCCCAGCACTTGGTGTTGAACTTGTTGAACGGGGCAAAGATGGGACCCGTTGGCTCGGTGATGGTGTAACACCAGCGATCGTTCGGGTCGCTCGCGCCCTTGGGACCCTGGATCTGCACGCGCAGCGTGGAGGCCGTCTTCTTGGTGAAGTTCACGGCCAGCCCGGTGCCCGTTAGCGTCACCGCGGGTGGGCCCATTGCGGTCACGTCCACCGGCTTGTACGCGCAGTTGGCGCCCGCCGGCTCGTTCAGGTTGAAGCCAAGCAGGGCAACGGACTCGTAGCTGCCATGCACCGTGCCGGACACGCAGTAAGGATCCGCTGCGGCCTTCATCGTGAAATCCTTGGGCGTGCTCATCGTAGTGGTGCCAGCGACCACATCGACGCCCGTCCAGCTACAGCCGTGTAGGTTGCCTTGCGTCCAGTAGCCAGCACCGCTGCCAACGGGTGGGGCGCCGCCGGTGCCGCTGCCGGCCGTGGCGTTGGTGCCAGCAGTGCTCGGAGTGCCGCCGTTGCCGGGGCTGGTGCTGCCACCGTTGCCTGGGCTGGTGCTGCCACCGTTGCCGGGGCTGGTGCTGCCACCGTTGCCAGGGCTGGTGCTGCCGCCGTTGCCGGGGCTGGTGCTGCCGCCGTTGGTCGCTGAACCACCGCCCATGCCACCGCCCGCTCCGTCATCGGGCGTCGTGCCGCAGCTCGCGAGTGCGAGGGCCGAGCTTACAAGGCTGGATAGGAGCGCTAATTTAATGGCTTTGGGTCGTTGGTATTTCACGTTGCCGTCCTGTGAAGAGAGCTAGCGCGGAGTGGCAGGCTGCGCGAGGTGAATGTGGGTGAAGCACTGCAGTTAAGGCGCTTGCCCTACGCCCACGCCAGCACGGGCAGTGTAATTTTGCAGCAACCTCGCCTGGCATGCTCACTTTGGCGGCGAAATGCTGCGGAAACGGTTCCAGCTCGGAACCGGGAACGGTTCCAGACGAGGCCCGTTGCCACGGCGATCGACAGGGGGGCGCTGCGCCGGTATGACCGGCGCGTCGTTCTCGGCGCCACGCTCCAGAAGGTTTGCACATGAAGATTCCCGAGTTGCTCATTGCTGCGTTGATCCCCCTGAGCCTTGTCGCTTGTGCCGAGCCACAGCAGGGCGTCCCTCCCGAAACGCCTCCCAGCGCGCCTCCCGCTCCGGAGCAGCCCGCGGCGAACGCCACCGTCGAACCCAGCGAAACCCCTCCCGCGGCGAGCGCCACAGCACCCGCGGCCCCGCGCACCGTCACGGTGCCCTTGCAAGCGAAGAGTGGCTCGAAGCTGGCGGGCAGCGCCGTGTTCAGCGAGACGGAGTCGGGCGTGCAGGTGATGATAAGCATTGCCAACGTGAAACCGGGCGAGCGCGCCTCTCACGTGCACGAAAAAGGTGATTGCAGCGCTCCCGACGCGGCGAGCGCGGGCGGGCACTTCAATCCCCACACCCATGCGCACGGCCTGCCGCAACAGGAGCATCGTCACCTGGGTGACCTGGGCAACATCACCGTGGGCAAGGACGGCACGGGCAGCCACACCATCACGGTGAAAGGCGCCAATTTGAAGTCGGATGACCCGAGCTCGTTTTATGGCAAAGCCATCATCGTCCACGAGAAAAAGGACGACGGCGGTCAACCCACAGGTAATGCGGGCGGACGTATCGCTTGCGGCGAAATCAAGTCCGCCGAGTAGCTCGATGCCTCAGCTGGCGCCGGCGCTAACTTCGCCGCTGCTTGACCACCGCTTCGGCTGCGACGACGCCGCGGTCGAGGGCTTCCTCGAGTAGCGGCAGCCCTGACAGGTCGGAATGCGCAAAAAAGACGTTGCCGCCGAGGGGCTCGGCGGCTCGGCGCCTATCGGCACCCCAGATGAACCCCGGTGCTGGCGTGACCATGGCGTGACCCCAGCGCATCACGTCGACGCGCTCCGTCAGTGTATCCAGATCGGCGTGCGCACGCCCGAGGTCGGTGAGCACGCTGTCGACGGCCGTGTGATGGTCGAGCGATTGCAGGAGCTTGCGCGCCACCCCGGCGTCCAGGTCGGAGAACGGACGATAGTACGTCCACACGGTACGGCCCATGTCGCGCTGCGCCTGGTGCGATGCCACCACGTAACCGAGGGAGTGACTGTCGTACAGCACGTTATCCCACGCCAGCGGGAAGCCCACTGAGCGCGGGCGATCGCTCAGGTGCAGGTTGGCCACGAGCCAGGCTCCGTAGCGGAACGCTGCGAGGTGCGTAGGCGGAGCATCGCGATAGGGTCGCAGGATGCGCCGGACCACGAACTTCGGCACCGCGAGTATCACCTGGTCTGCTCGATAGCGAACCGCGGCGTTCGTGCTTGCATCGAAGGCCACCACGTCCACGAAGCTCGCGCTCGGGAGCACGTCGGTCACCAGCTGGTTGAGCCGAAGCCGGCCGGCGATGTTGCGGCGCAGGTGATCCACGATGCGCCCGTTGCCTTCGGGCCAGCTCAGAAAAGGCGCGGAGGGCCCCCCCGGAAGCGTCACACGAGCACAGAAATAGAACAGCATTGCCCAGGCGCTGGTTTGCTGGAGCGAGGCGCCGTAGTCGTCACGACAGCCATACTCCACATACCAACGCAGGAGCTGGGAGTCGAAGCGCCGCTCCCTGAGCCAGCTGTCGGCCGAAACTCGGTCGAGCGCCACGACCTCGGCCGCGTCGGAGCACTCGCGCAGCGGCAGCGTGAAGGCGCGGCGTCCGCGCGTGTCGCGATAGCCAACCCAGGTGTCCAGGTGGCGCTGGAAAGCTGCCCACTGGCGCAGATCCTCGCCGCTCGCGCGAGCCGACGGGAAGAGACCTTCGTGCCAGCTTCCGTCCAGAAAAAGCCGTTCCTCCGGCGCGCGAATGCGTGCGCTCTCGCTGCCGACCCACTTGCCTCCGGCGTCGCGCTCGAGCGCGCCGAGCTCGTCGAGCAGGGCCACCAGATCGTGCTGCTCGGGACCGGGCACGGGGACGTAGTGAGCACCCCAAGGGTACGGAACGACCCCATCTCGCCCGGAGGCGCTGGTGCCTCCGGGCTGCGACTCCAGGTCGAGGACGCGGTAATCGCGCTCACCCAGGCGGTCGAGCTTCCACGCAGCCGACAAGCCGCTCGGCCCCGCGCCAACCACCAGCACACCGACTCGTTCGAACGGCGTCTGAACCCGCTCGACCGTCGCATCGAGCAGGCGATGCCCCACATCCACACGAGCTCCCACCATTCGGCCGGGAACGCTGCGCGGCTGTCGCCGACAAGCGCTGAGCGCGAGGGGCGCGCCGAGCAACGTGCAAAGCATCTCGCGACGCGTGAGCGACATTGCCCGGCAGCCTAGTACCCCCGCTTGGACACGCGTTCCGAATTTGCCCGACCCCCACTTGGGAGCCGAACGCGCGAGCCTCGCTTACGAACGATTCTGGCGACGCCGCAGGCCGAACAGTCCGCTCAGACCGAGAACCAACCAGCCAACGGCACCTCCGTGCACCGGCAGCCCGCTCACCGAGCAACCGGCGCCGCCACGCGGCGACCCCAGCTCGGGGTAGGCGACCTCGGGGTTGGCAGCCGGCGGTGAGCCTGTGCTGGGTGAGCCTGCGGTCGGCGTCTGCGGGCCGGCGCCCGGCGCGCTGGAATTATCAGGCTCGGCCACCGAGCCGCTGCCCGTCGTCACCCCACGGCCGTGGTAGCCATAAGGCGGCAGGCAAAGCTTGGGCGGGTCGCCGGGGGAACAGACCGTTTCGCCGGTGGAGCTCGACGAGCAGACACCCTCGGGGTTGTCAGCGCAGCTCCAGCCGCTCTGGCAGTCCGCGTTCGAGGCACACGCGACCTCCAACAGCTTGCAAGCAAACTCGCCGCTCGGCTCACAGGTGATCTCCGTGTCCGACGGAACGCGCTCGGGCGGAGTCGGCTGGCTGGGCGCGTTGGGATCGTTAGGTTGTGCCCCTGCGCCGGGACCGGCACCTCCTCGCGGCCCGGACGGCGGCACACTGCACTGCGCGAGCTCCACGCACTCGAAGCCCGGACCACAGTCGGCGCTCTGCTGACAGGGCAGCTGCCAGCGCGGAACGCATTGGCTGCTCGTCGTGGGGGCGCACTCCGCCGGAAGTGGCGCCGCGCATTCGGCACCGGGCGGACAGGCCGGGACGGCGACACCGCACGGATGCGTGGAGGTCACGCACAGCATGTCCGTGCCGCAATCGGCGTCGCTGGTGCAGTCGGCCGGCAGACACTGCTGTCGCTCGCTCGGCGCACACGGCGGGCAGTCCGCCGCATCCTGACAGTCGATCGCCGGACAGGGGGCTGGCACGCTCTGACAGCTAAATCCCTTCGGGCACATCTCGTCGCCGCACGCGGTCTGCGCCTGTGCAGCCGACGCGAACAGCAGCGGCAGTAGCGCAACCCAGCCAGCGCCCCAGACCTTGCCGTGCCATCGATTCATCGAATTCCCCGCTTCAAATTGCATCTGATTCATGACTTTTCCCTTGATGTAAGAACCAACCCACAACCCTATTCACCCTGTAAATTGCCCCTGGCGAGCGACTCCCACTGAATGCTGCTGCAAGGCGCGGTCGGGTTCGGACAGATGGGATTCCGTGCACCCAGTGCCTCGACCAACCCAACCGCGCCGGCCGGCGCCGCCAAGCTCACCGTCGCATCGAAACGCAGCATCAACGCGTCGTGGTCGGTGACCGCGAGATGCGGCATGCCGCAAGCCGTCGCCCACGTGTCCCGCTCGCCGCTGTCGCAGATCAAGCTCCCGCTCAGCTTGACGGTGCCCGACGCGGCCAAGCTGCCGACCGCGGTGGTGAGCTGGCCCGGCACGCGTGCCGCGACGCGCTCGTCGGCCGTTTCCAGCCGAATGTCCAGCGGGATATCGAGCGAGACGCCGCGCGGCGCCAGCGCTCCTCCGACGGACGCGCAGGCGAACGCGGTGCTCGGCGCCAGCGTCCATTTCAGATGTGTCGAGTCACCGTTGTTCCAGAGCAACGGCCTCGCCTCCAGGCTGTTGGCCGACAGCAGCACGTCCGAGCTGGAGACGCCATCGAATGCCGTGGTCAGCGGAACCGCGACGGGTACTTGTCCAAACGTGGGTGCGCAGCGGGCTCCCAGGGGCCACCGTGCATACACGATGTGCATGGCGCCGCGCACACCATCGCGGGTTCCTGGCGCGCCGAGCTCGAGCTGGCCGCTGAGCGTTCCGGACGTACCCCCCGGGTAAATCGCAGCCTCGAGCTGAATCGCGGAAGCGACCGCGTCACCTTGCGGCACGATTTTCAAGCTACCGCCGAGCTCGCTGAGCTTCAGACGTTTCGAAAAGCTGGCTAGGCGCGGGTGGCTGGCCTGGAGCTCCACGGCAAGGGTCTCGTCGAGAGCGCCCGCGCCGCTCGTGACCCTCACGGTTACTGGAATGGACAGCTGATCGGGCGGACAGAGCACGCCGACCGCCGGCCCGCTTGCGACCGCTTGCTTCGGGCTGTAGTGCACAAGCGAGGGCTGCGCGGTCGCAGCGCCCAATTCCAGAGTCAGGCCCTGCTGGCCCTGCTCGGGCGAAAGCTCTCGCAGCTCCGGCGGGGCTTCCCACAACAGGGTCGAGGTGTGCTCGCCCACTGCCCAAGCCAGCACGTCGTTGGCAGAGAACCCGAGCGCCGACGCATCGTCCGGCGTCAGCCTGCGGGACACCACGTCGCACTGGTCGTCGCCGCCCTCACCGGGAACTGGATTCTCGGTTCCCGTCTGCCCCCCCGCTCCAGCACAGCCGCAGACGAGCCCCAGGGTCAGCCACGCTGGGCAGCAAACACGCAGCGCGCTCAGCAATGAACACGCACAAATGACCGGGCGTTGCGACATGACCACCAACCTCGATTGCACAATGGCTTGTCTCGCTCGCGATGACCAGTGTCGGTTCGCACATTTGCTCGTGCTACTGAGCCTCAAGAGGTGCAGAATGGCACTAGATGCGCAAGGACTACGCCCGAATCGCCCGTGATTTCATGCGCGCGCTGCGCGGGCGCCGATCGCAGGCCGCCTTCAGCCGGCGCCTCGGCTATCGCACCAACGTTGCGTACGTGTGGGAGTCGGGCCGCAGCTTCCCTACTGCCGCCAACATGCTCGCGGCCGCAGCTCGTGTCGGGATCGACGTGCCAAGCGCGATAAGCCGCTTCTATCTGCGGACGCCCGCGTGGTTGAGCGGCGGCATCGAAGCCACCAGCCGCGAAGGAGTGGCTGCGCTGCTGGACGACCTGCGTGGGCGGACCTCGCTCGTCGATCTGGCCCGCGCGGCGGGAAAGAGCCGCTTTGCGGTCGCTCGCTGGCTGCGCGGCGCGGCCGAGCCACGCCTGCCCGACTTCTTCCTACTGGTCGAGAAGGCCTCGCTTCGCCTGCTCGATTTCGTCGCCGCGTTCACTGAGCCGGCGCGGCTCCCGTCCGTGGCGAAAGCCTGGAATGAGCTGGAAGCCACGCGACGGGCCGCGTACGACGTGCCCTGGACACAAGGCGTGCTCCGGGCTCTCGAGCTCACGGATTACCGGGCGTTGCCGAGGCACGAGCCCGGCTGGATCGCCGCGCGAATCGGTATCTCGAGCGACGAGGAACAGCGCTGCCTGCGGCTTCTCGCTCGCACGGGCCAGGTCTTTCTGCGCGAGGGCCGCTGGGAGCTGCGTGAGATTCTGGCGGTGGACACGCGTCGGGATCCCGAGCAGGAGCTGCGCGTCAAAGACTGGTGGACGGAGGTAGCCCGCGAGCGGCTGCGGGTCGGTCAGCCCGGCATCTTTTCGTACAATGTCTTCGCGGTCTCCGAAGCGGACCTTCAACGCATCAATGACCTCTACCGTGCGTACTTCCGCCAGGTGCGCAGCATCATCGCCGAATCACAACCCAGCGAGCGCG
>DASQDA010000341.1:0-14542 GCA_035634435.1 Polyangiaceae bacterium | reverse complement strand
TCGAAGCCATGGATCTCTCCCGTGGCAGCGGGGTACGCTCCATCGCGATCTTGACCGCGAAGGTCGTCAAGTAGCCGCGCTCAAGCCGCGGCATTGGCCGCGCAGCCGTGATTGACTTTGTGGTTCGCTCGACTTAACGCCGTCCTGGCATGCTGAAACGCGCCTGGATAACGCTGGTCCTGACTCTGCTCTCCCTCGGATGCGGCCACTCGGAGACCGAGTGGAAAGCGCAGCTCGCCAAATACGAGCAGCTCAACGCCCAGCATCGGAAAGAGCAGCAGCAGCGCGAGGCCGCCGAGGCGGAGACCGTCAAGGCCCAAGCTCAGATCCTGCAGCTCAAAGAGCAGCTCGAGAAGATGGGGGTCAATCTCGACACCCTCAATGAGCAGCTCGAGCAGACCGGAACGCAGAACCAGCAGCTTGCGAAAAGCCTCGAAGAGCTGACGCGCGCGCTCGAGGAATACAAGGCACGCGCAGCGCAGCTGGAGCGCATCAAGGCCCGCTTCGAGCTACTGCGGGACAAGCTGAAAAAGCTCACCGAGCTGGGTCTGAAGGTCGAGATTCGGCGAAACCGGATGGTGATTCGCTTGCCGGGTGACGTGCTGTTCGCCTCGGGCGAGGACAAGCTGCGCGAGCAGGGCAAAAAGGTGCTCGAAGCGGTGGCCGAGGTGATCCGGAACGACAAACAGCTCTCGAGCCGCTACTTCCAGGTCGCGGGGCACACGGATAACAAGCCCCTGGCCGGCGGTCGTTTCGGCGACAACTGGGGGCTGAGTGTGATGCGTGCGCGCCAGGTGCTGATCTATCTGATCGGCCCCGTCGCCGAGAAAAACGGCGGTGGCGGCCTCGACCCGCTTCGCCTGCACGCGGCCGGGTACGGCGAAACGGATCCCGTCGCCAAGAACGACGACGACGCCGGCCGGCAGCAGAACCGGCGCGTCGAGCTGGTGTTGATGCCTGACGTGGAAGAGATGCTCGACCTGCGGTCGCTCATCTGACGGAGCTGAACGCCCGTACAGTTACGCCTGGCTACCAGCTGTTCCGGCGAAACCGGCACGCCGGCCAACGCGTAGTCCTCCGGAGTAACCTCCGTGACTGCTGCTAGCGAAACGTCTTGGCTCGGGATAGGTATCTCGCACGTGGATGCCGAGCGTGGGCGCCGCTCTGCCACTGGGAGCGTCGAAGAGCTGATGGAGGCCTACGTCGATGGCAGCGTCGACGCTTTCGATGAGCTGTATCGACGCGTTGCGCCAAACATCCTCGCCTACCTCATCCGACTGACCCGCCATCGGGAGCGCGCCGAAGACCTCTTGCAGATCACGTTCACGAAAGTGCACCGCGCGCGCGAAAGTTATCTCAGGGGTGCGCCGTTGCTGCCGTGGATGCTGGCCATCGCCAGACGCAGCTTTCTCGACGAACGGCGGTCGGCCAGCAGTCGCAGCGAAGACTTGAGCTCCGATGGCAATCTCCCGGAGCCCAAGGCCCAGGAGGCTGCAGTGCCCGCCGACCTTTCCGATGCTCTCGAGCGCGCTCTCGATGCTCTGCCCGAGTCGTACCGGGAGGCGATCCAACTCACCAAGGTGTCCGGCCTCAGTATCGCGGAAGCCGCCGAGGTGCTCGGAACGAGCGAGACGGCGGTCAAGCTGAGGGTACATCGCGGTTACACCCAACTCCGTAAGCAGCTGGAAGGCTTCAACCGGCACGCATGAGCGCCCCCGACACCGATCCGCTGGCCACGATCGAATGGCCAAAGCCTCCGGCACCGAGCGCACACTGCTCGGAGAGCATTCGCAAGCGTTGCACTGCGGACATGCAAGCGCGGCGAGGTTGGTCGGCCCAGCGGCGCCTGTGGGTGTCGATGCTGTTTTCGCTGACTGTCTTTGCGGTGCTCGCGTGGCTGACCCGCGATCGCGCCCGCCACGAAGGCGCCTTCCGGGACGCTCTGATCGGCGCTGCCGGGTGGGGCATCATACAAGCGACGGTGCTGTGGGTGGGGTTGGTGCGCCCCGCAGGCCGTCGCGCCGCGGCGCGACTGCGGTTGGTGCTCGCCGTGGTGCTCCCGGTGGTTTTCCTCGTGTATGTTGGCTGGGCTGCCCCCGAGTGGGTTGCGTTTTCGGAGTTTTCGCACGGCGCGCGCTCGAGTCACGCCGTGGGCTGCGGCTTCGTCGGCTTGCTCTTCGGCGCCGTCGCTTCCGGCGGCATCCTGCTGTTGTGGCGAGGCACCGACCCGTTCACTCCAGGCCTGAGCGGCGCGCTCGCCGGGCTGGTGGGCGGCGTGGGTGGCGGGTTGGCCATCGGTGTTGGGTGCGCCAGCGAAGAAGGCTGGCACGCCTGTTTTTCCCACGGTCTAGGCGTCATCGCTTTCGTCATCTTGGGGTGGGCCGTGGGTCGCCGACTGCTCGCACCGTGAAGAACAAGTTCTCGCGTTGGCTCGACTTTGCCCTCTACGCCGTGCTGGCGGCGATGGTCTTCGTATTCATCTCGCGCAAGAGCTCGGGGCCCGATACCGGTAAAGCCGCGGCTCGCTTCGACCTGCCGCGAGTCGACGCTCCTGGTGAGCGCTTTCGTCTGGCAGATCAGCAGGGTAAGGCCGTTCTCATCGAGGTGTTCGCAGGCTGGTGTGGGGTCTGCCAGCGCGCGTCGCCCACCATGAAGGCGGCCTGGAAGAAGCATGGCAGCGACAAGGTCGCGTTCGTTGGTGTGAGCGTGGACTCGTCAATCGACGAGGCGCTGCGCATCAAGAGCGAATGGGGCATCCCCTACGACGTGGTCCTCGACGACGGCAGCCTGGCCAAGAGCTACGGCATCCAGGTGCTCCCCACGCTGGTGCTCGTGGGCGCCGACGGCACCGTTCGCGAGGTCTCCACGGGCGCGCCTTCCGACGCTCAGCTGGATCGTTGGTTGTCGAAGCTCTGACAGCGCGGCAGCGCTGCCGGCGCGCGTCAGCTCACGGATGGCCCGGAGGCAGCACGGGCGCAGCACCGGGCAGCTCGCGCGGCGCGGTCGGCGCAGCAGGAGGCGCTGGCGGCGCCTGACGCGGAGGCGTCGGTGACAGCTGGGGCTGTGTGCCCGGCGTCACGCGCGGTGCGGTGGGGGGTGACAGCTGCGGTGCGGCGCCGGGTGGGAAGCCAATCAGCCCGCCTTCGGTCGAGACGGGCTGGGCCAGGACGGGAGCAGGCAGGACGGCGCCCTGTGCCTCGGGTATCCGCGCGGTGACCTTCCAGCCCGTTGGTGAGCGCTCGACGAGCGCTAGGAACGTGCGGCTGCCCTCCGCCATCCGGTGGGAGGTGACACGCACCTTGGCGACGCTGGGCTCGCGCTCCATCACCTCGGCCACCGTGATGGTGTTAGAGGCGCGCTTGCGTCGCCCCTCGCACTCGGCCGCCGTGGCGTCACACGCCGCCTTCTCCGCTTGCAGCTGCGGAGCCAACGGTCCTGCAGCGATCTCGAGCGCGCCCTTGTAGTCCAGCGTGGCAACGCGCTGCTGCAGCTCGATCGCAGCACCTTTGGGGTCCCGCGTCAGCTCGGCCGTGGTGACCTCACGCGGCCGGCGTGTTTCTCGAGGCGGGTGGTAGTTGCACCCACCATGCGCGAAACCCCACAGCACGACCGCCGTCGCCGCCATGACGCCCATCATGCCGAGCGTCTGCACGTCGGGCATGTCGATCTCTCGTTCCGACAGCGGCCTGGCCAGCTTCGCCCTCTTCGCAGACTTTTTCTTGCGGACGCCAGGCACGGGGCGCGCGGCAGCGGCTTGTGAGACGGAAGGCTTCGACTCGGGTTCGCGGGCCATGGGGGCCGGAGCATTCCTTCAGCGCGCCGCGTATGCAACCTCGTTTTTGAACCGCCACCAGCCCCTTGGCGAACGTCCTTGCGCAGGAGATTCAATCATTTGCAGAGTTTCGTGGTCCGGCGGGGTCAAAATCGACAACCCGGCTTCAAGGGGGCCGACGTCCGGACATGCGGCTTACAGCACTCTTGCTCCTCGTCAGCGGTTGCGCCGGTGTCGCTCCGCTGCCGCCTCAGGCCCTCGAACTGAATCGCAGCGGTGCGCAAGCCTTGGCAGAAGGGGATCTGGAGGCTGCGGACGCGCGGCTCGGTCTGGCACTGGAATACAGCCCCAGGTTCGTGGAGGCGCTCATCAACCTAGGCCTCGTCGAGTGTCAGCGGGGCAACTTCACGCGCGCCCGCCAGCTGCTGCAACGAGCCCGTCGCCTCAATCCCGATGTGGCGCAGGTGCACCATGCCCTGGGATTGCTGTCCGAACGCGAGCAACGCCCAGACGTGGCGTCCGATCATTACCGCGAGTCACTCCGCGTCGACCCCGGCTTTTCACCCGCCCGTGCGAACTTGGGGCGGCTGCTCTTCGATGCCAGAGCCTTCGAGCAGGCAAGGGTCACCTTCCAAAAGTTGATCGAAGCGGCGCCTGCCGAAGTAGAGGGGTATGTGGGCCTCGCTGAGTCCCTCTTGCAGCTGAAGCGCGCCGCGGAGGCGGACGCGGTGGTCGGACGGGCAGAGCGGCTTTTCGCCGGGCACGCGGCCGTGACGGTGCTCGCGGCCCGGAAAGCGCTGCGCCGCGGCCAGCACGCCGCCGCGATTGCAGCTCTATTGCCGCTGACGGCGCGGCGCGACGACTGGGCGGCCGTGGCCTTCGCCTGGCTTGCCACGGCGGAGCTGTCGCGAAGCCGGCCGCACGAGGCCATTGGAGCTGCCGAACAGGCGTTGGCGCTGGAGCCGGAGCATCCCGTGGCCACATTGGCATTGGCCCGCGCCCTCGATGCGGTGGGTGACCCGCGCGCAGTTCAGTGGGTGGAGCGAGCTCGGCTGCTGGCCAAGCGGTAGCTCCCGAGCTCCCAGGGGCCCCGCTGCGCCGGCGTGCGCCTGAAAGTGAAGCAACGTGGTTGCCGTGCCCTCGAGTAGACTCGAGGCCCGTGCAACGGCTGCTCTCCATCACCTTGCTTTCGAGCCGACGCCTGTCGGAGCTGGCCGGCATGCGCATGGCGCGGGTATACGCCCTCGGCTTGCTGGCGAGCTTCGCGCTGCTGCTGGTGGTGCTGCCAGCCAGCACGGGGCCTCAGGTGCTCGGCTCCGTGCTGGCACGCGCCCTCGGCACCGCTTCGTGGATCGTGGCAGGGCTTTCTGCTCTGTCCGCCGCTCGCGACCTGCGCGCCCGGGACGAGGCTGAAGGAATTTCCATGCTCGCGGCGCTCCGAGGTCACGACGCGCGCTCACTCGAGCTGTCGCGTTTGCTGGCCACCGCGCTGCGCATCGGAGTCGGCGTCGGCCTGCCGGTGCTGCTGCTCACCGCCTTTGGTTGCCTGAAGGTGCGCGAGCCCTCCCCCGCGAGCTGGGCCCCGAGCTGGATCGCATTCGTCCTTGGCTACTCCGTGGTGCTTGGCTCAGCCGTCGCCCTGTTGGCTCGCGCCGCGGCCTGGCTCAACCCACGACGCGGTCGGCTGCTGCTCGCGCTCGTGGTGCTATTGCCGGAGCTCGCACGTCTCGTCGCGCCAACCACGCCCAGCGTGCCGCGGGCTTTCGCCTGGGCTCTCACGCGCGGTCGTGAGCTAGTCGGTCACTCGGGCACATCGTACCGGGTCGAGGCCCTGCACTACGCGCCGCGGGCCTTGGCAACCAGCTCCGGCGCGCTCGTGCGAAGTCGGTTGGGGAGATGAGTGTGCTGGCGTTACGAGCCGTGCGCGACCCGGGATTGGGACCTCTGACGTTCGACTTCGGACCAGGCGTGCACGTCGTGCTGGGTGATTGGGCGCCGACGCTGGATAGGCTCGTCGAGCTCCTGGCTGGCGTCCGGCAGCCTCGCTCCGGGCACGTCATCTGGGAAGGACGGCTTCTCGGCAAGACGCCCGCGCTGCGCCGTGAAGTTGGCGCCCTGCTCGGCGAGGAAGAGCTGCTGCCGGCGCGCAGCGTGCTTTCGGCGTTGCAGACCGCACTCGAGCTCCACGCCTCCTCGCTCAACGCCGCAACGCTGCTACTCAACGTCGGGCTCGCTGCGCTCGCTGACCGCGAGCCGCGCGCGCTCGAGCCGCGAGAACGCCGGGCGATCGCGCTAGCTCTGGCTCTGGCGCTCGAGCCGGTGCGGATATTGGTGCTTGCGGATCCGCTTGCGGTCGCTCCGCTCGTCTCGCGCGAGCTCATCCTGCAGGCGTGCCATGCGCGCGCCGAGCAGAGCGTGGTCGTGATCACCACCTGCAGGCCTCAGGACGCTCTCGAGCTCGGCGGACGTGTCGTGCGACTGGTCGGCGGACAGCTGCACGTGGAACCGTACGTCATGCCTCCCGGCAGCGCGTGTGAGCTCTGCGTGCAGGCGTCCGATACGCGCCGGCTGGCTGCGCTCCTGGCCGCCACCAGCGCCGTGCAGGGGGTTGGCTTTCAAGAGCCCCTCGCACAAGGCATCTGGGTGCGCGGAGCCGACCTCGAAGCACTGGCGCGCGCCGTGGCGACGGCGGCCTCCGACGCTGGCATACAGCTCTACAGCGTCTCGCCGCGCATCGTCCCGGGCGCCACGCACGAGGCCGCCGCGGCGACGCACGTCGACGCCCAGCGCGGTGCCGCCAGCATTTTCGGTCGAGCCAAGGCGACCCCATGACGCGCTCCATGGCGCTCGGCGCACGCATCACCGCGCTTCGTCTGGCGGAACGCCGCTCCTGGATCTGGTTCGTAGTGGCCGTGCTCGTGTGCACGCTCGGAGCCTCGTTCATGCGCGAGCAGGGCTCGCCGTCGGCGGCGGACATGGCGTTGGTACACATCACGTTCGGCCTCGTGGTGCCCCTGCTCGCCTACCTGAGCTTCGACGCGGCCCTCGCGGGGCAAGCGTTCGAGCAAGCAGTAAACCCGCTCGCGCGCCACGGCGGCAGTGGACGCGAGGCCGCGGTCGGTGCGTCCTTCTGCGTCTGCGTGTTGCTCGTGGGCTACGGCGCAGCGCTGGGCGCGCTGACCGTGCTCGTCAGCCGAGGCGGCGGCGATGCGCGCGTTCTGGCCGACGCCTGGGCGAGCAGCTGGATTGGCGCCGTTGCTGGGCTCGCTTACGGCGCCTGGTATACGCTCGCCTCGACCTTAGGAAAGCGCGGCGGCGGCCGTATCGGCTTGCTGCTGACGGATTGGGTCCTGGGTGCTTCCACCGGGTTTCTGGCAGTGCCGTTCCCGCGTGCACATATCCGCAGTCTGCTCGGCGGCACGCCAGCCCTCGACTGGAGCCAGACTGCAGGCCTCGTGGCCTTGGTGCTGGGCTCCGCCCTCGCAGGGAGCCTGGGCGCGGCTCGGCTGCGACGTTGAGGCCGCACGACGTCGCGCGCAACATCGCGCAGCATCGGAGTAGCACGGAGTGTGCCTGGCGCCCGTCCAGGGAGCGGGCTAGGCTCGGGTCAGCTTGCAGGGAATCGTACTTCAGTTCGCTACTTCCGATGAGCTCGCGAACGCACTCGACGCCAACGGCGACGATCAGGAGCTCGCGCTTCCGTGTCACGACGGCGTGCGCGACGGCGAGTGGATCGTGGTGACCTTCACCGTGGGAGCCGAGGCGACCAGCGTGGCGGGCCGCGTCTGCGAGCGCGGCCACGAGGTGCGTCTGACCTTCGAAGAGCGCGACTGGGATCGGTTGCAGCGCTTTGCTCACGGTGAAGGCCCCCCGTCGATGCCGCCTCCGGCGCGAGCGTCCGTCCCCGAGCTCATCACGGCTCCGCTGGGCGCGACCGCGCTCTTGGTCGATGCGGATCCAACGGTGCTGTCGATCGTGCGTGCCATGCTCGAGGCGTGTGGTGTCGGCACGCAGACGGCGCACGGCGCCGAAGAGGCCTTGGAGCTGCTGCGTCGCAATCGCTACGATCTGGTGGTCATGGAGCCGGCCCTCGATGGAATGAGCGGCCTCGAGCTCTGCCGCCGCTTGCGCGCGGACTCTCGCCTGTCGCGCGTTCCCATTCTGGCGCTCACCGGCCATACCTCCGAGCACGATCTGAGCGAAGCCTTCTGCGCAGGAGCCGATGACTTCGTCGGTAAGCCGTTCCGTGCGCACGAGCTCCGAGCGCGGGTGCTGGGGCTCTTGCACCGCGCCCGCGGGGTGGAGCTCTCGGTTCGCCCCGCCTGACGCTCGCCACGCGAGCCGTCAGTTTTCCCGGAACGCTTCCGCGGGGCGCAAACGGGCTGCATGCAGCGCCGGCCACACCGTTGCGCACAGGCAGACAAGCACGGCGAACACGCCGACCCAGACGAAATCGCTCAGGCGCATGAGCACGGGCAAGCGCGAGATGAAGTAAACCTTGGGGTCGAGCGGGAGACCCCAGACCAGCAAGGCCTTGCAGATGCCGTAGCCAAGAGCCAGGCCGATGGCAGTGCCGAGCACGCCGATGAGCGTCCCCTGGTAGACGAAGGTGCGGAGCAGGGCGCTATCGCTCGCGCCCATCGCCTTGAGCACCGCGATCTCCTTCTTCTTGTCGAGCACGACCATGATGAGCGTCGCGATGACCGTGAACGCCGCGACCACGATGATCAGCGCCAACACGAGGCTCATCAAAATCTGCTGAATACGCAACGCGGTGAAGAGCCCGTGGTTCAGCTCTTCCCAGTCCATGGTGTGATACACGCCGTTGGCCAGACGTTCCTCGATTTCTCGGGAGATGCGCTTGGCCTCGTCGATGTCACTCACCTTCATCTCGATCCCGGTGACGCTGTCACCCGTATCGTAGAAGGCCTGAGCCTCGTAGAGGTCCGTGTAGACGAGCTTGGAATCGTACTGGTCGAAGCCCGCATCGAAGATGGCGATGACGCGGAACTGCTTGGCGACCGGCGCGCGAATGGCGCCACGTGAGTACGAAAAGCCGATGGTGGGCGACGTGACCTGGACGCACCCACCAAGCGAGACGTCGAGGTTGCGAGCAAGCGTGGTGCCGAGGACGATGCCCGGCAGTCGCGCGACCACGTTCTGGTCCGCGCAGGGATCGGGGTCCAGCTCCGCCGGTAGGTCATCGTCCTCCGGCAGCACGCTGGCGTAGCCGCCCTCGGGAACGATGCTGCCTTCGGGTAGTGCGTCTCCAGCGGCCTCGGCGACTGGCACGTGGTCGCCGTCATCCAACGGGTCGCCCGTCAGCGGAGCGGGCACGCCGCCATCCGGCGCGCCATCGCGCAGGCCTGGCAGGTCCGCGAACACGGACTTTTTCGGCAGCTTACCGGCACTCGCGTCCCAGTCGTCACGCGAGCCAGAAGCGCCGCTGTCGTCGGCGAGGGAGCGGCGGCGTCGATCGGGGGGCTTTGCGTTAGGCAGCCGCAGTCCGGCCAGGCTGCCGCGTACGATGTCGCGCGGCAGGTCGAGCACCTGTGACACGCGCGCGGGATCGATACCCTTGAGCAGAACGCCCGTTGCGGTGCGATCGCCGTGCGTGACCATCATCGGATTGATGACGAAGGGCGCAATGCCCACCACCCCAGGCAGCGACTTCATCTGCTGCATGATCTTGCGGTACTCGCGAAAATCGCTCGAGAATTTTAAGATCAACAGGTGCGCGTTGACGCCCAGCACCTTCTCGCGGAACTGCGCCCGGAACCCCCCCGTGACGCTGATGACTGTCGCCAAGGAGGCGACCCCGAGCGCAACGCCCAAGATCGCGAACATGGTGCCGACCGACACGAAAGCGCGCTTGCGGGAGCGCATGTAGCGCAGCGCGAGCTCGAGCGGGAAACCCATGGCCGCCCGCATGTACCATCGGCTTCACCGCTTGACCCTCCGCAAATAAGAAAGCCAGCTCCGGCCGGGTTCCCAAGACCCCGTTGAGGGCATTTTCACGGTTCGCGGGTGCCATCTCGGCCAGACGACCGAGAGCCCACGCGCGGGCGAATGACAAGCGAGGTCCCGGAGAGCTCCGCGTCGCGCTACAAATGCGCGGCCGGCACAGTCTGGTGTCCACGATGAGCGAGCGGCAAGACAAACGTTCCCGAGCGTCAGCTCCGGGCCTCGGGCGAAGCCCGTCACAGCCCAGTGCAGTGTCGCGCGCGAGCGCGTCCAGCGCTGCTGCCGCCCAGAGCGCCACGCCCGAGCCTGGCATTGCGGGCACGCGGCTCAAGGTCGTCACTTTGGATCCGGCAACGTTTTCCGGCGCGGAGCCCGAGAGCCCGCCGAGCGAACGCTTGCTCAAGCTAGACCCGTACCTGGGTGCAACCGTCGACGGCCGCTACAAGGTGGAAGCCATCGTCGGCGAGGGCGGCATGGGGGTCGTGTACCGCTGCTCGCACGCGATCATCGGCAAGAAGGTAGCGATGAAGGTGCTGCGCGCGGACCTTGCCCGCGATGCCGAAGTCACCGAGCGGTTCCTGAACGAGGCGCGGGCCGCCAGTGCCATCGGTAACCCGCACATCATTGACATCAGCGACTTCGGACGTTTTCCGGATGGCGCGACCTACTTCGTCATGGAGTTTCTGGCTGGCGCGCCGCTCTCGCAGATCCTCGACGCGCTGGCGCCACTGCCCTTGGCTCGGATTCTCCACGTTGCGAGACAGCTCGCCGTGGGCTTGGAAGCGGCGCACACGGCTGGCATCGTTCACCGGGATCTGAAACCAGACAACATCTTCCTCATCCAGCGCGGAGCGGAGGAAGACTTCGTCAAGATCCTCGATTTTGGCATCGCGAAAGTTTCTTCTGCGGGTGGGGGGCGACTCACACGCGCGGGAGCGGTGTTTGGCTCCCCTCACTACATGTGTCCCGAGCAAGCCGCCGGTGCGCCGGTGGATCATCGCGGGGACGTCTATTCGTTGGGCGTGATTCTCTACGAGATGTGCACGGGCATGGTGCCGTTCGACAGCGACAACTTCATGGGCATCCTGTCGCAGCACATTCACAAGGAGCCCGTTCCACCCAGCAAGCTCGTAGCCGCGTCGCCGGAGCTGCCACCCGGGCTCGAGCGCGTCATCCTCAAGTGTCTCAGACAGCGCGCTGAAGCACGCTACCAGAGCATGCAGACCCTGATCGCGGATCTCGATCGTCTCGCGCTCGGCGAGCCGCCCGTCGTGGCGCTCGAGCCGACGCCAGCCGCCCCAGCGGCGGGGGCGGTGGCCCAGCGCACATCGAGCATGCCCGCCGGCCAGGCATCGGGTGGTGCGGGAAAACGCTGGGCGCTGGTCGCTGTCGCGGCTGCCGCGCTCGTGACGGTCAGCCTCGCGTTGACGAGCCTCGGAAAAGCACCGCTCGGTGAAGCAAGCTCGCGCCCGCCCGTGTTGCGCGTCGAGGCGCTCGAGCCCGCAGCGGCCCCCGCGCACACGCAGCCCGCTGCAGCCGTGAATGTCCCCTCGCCGGTGCAACAGGTGGTGCTTGCCGTCGAGCCCATCGACGCGCACGTCTTTCACGCGTCGCGCGATCTAGGCACGAGCCCGGTGATCCTCCAGGTGCCACGTGGCTCCCAGCTGCAGCTCGAGATTCGCCGTCAAGGTTACAAGACGCGGACGTGGCTGGCCGATGGTAGCTCGCCGCGTCAGACGGTGAAGCTCGAGCGCGCCGTGCAGCGCCGGCCCGCGGCCGCCGAGCGTGCTCGAGCGCAGGTCAAGCCCGCTGGCGCTCCGCGCGATGCCGACCCAGGCGCGGGCGGAATCGTCAATCCTTGGGACAAGTGAGCGCGTGGAGCTGTCGACCGAGAGCTTGCAAGCAAGCGTTCCCGAGAACGTGCGGCTACTCTGCCGCCGCCTCCGCGACGCCGGACACCGATCCTGGATAGTCGGCGGCTGCGTGCGCGATGGCCTGCTCGAGGAGCTCGCGGGCGCGGAGGTTTCTTCGGCGCGCAACGACTGGGACGTCGCCACGAGCGCGCGGCCCGAAGAGGTCGCTGCCGTATTCCGGCGCGTCATTCCGACAGGTATTGCGCACGGAACCGTCACGGTGGTGCTGGGCAACGATCACTACGAAGTGACGACGTTGCGTGGCGAGACGAGCTACACGGACGGACGACGGCCGGACAGCGTGTACTTCGTCGATGACATCCGCGACGACCTGGCGCGGCGCGACTTCACGATCAACGCCATCGCCTTCGACGTGCTGGAGGACAAGCTCATCGACCCCTTCGATGGCACGCGCGACCTGCGCGAGCGTTGCCTGCGGGCAGTCGGGGTCCCGAGTGAGCGCTTTGCCGAAGACGGGCTGCGCGTGTTGCGAGCAGCACGCTTCGTTGCGACCTTGGAGGTGGAGCTCGACCCGGAGACAGCCCGCGCCATCCAGCCGTCCCTCGACAGCTACCGCAAGGTCAGCGCGGAACGCATCCGCGACGAGTGGATCAAGACCATGAAGGCGTCGCGGCCGAGCCGTGCCTTCGAGGTGATGCGTGAGCACGGCCTGCTGGCGCTGACCGCGCCGGAGCTCCTGGAGTCCGTGGGCTGCACGCAGAACCGCTATCACGCCTTCGACGTCTGGAACCACGCGCTGCACTGCCTGGACAATTGTCCACACGATCCGATCTTGCGTATAGCGGGCCTGTTTCACGACGTGGGCAAGCCCCGCACCCGCGCGTTCAGCGAGAAAACGCAGGACTACACGTTCTACGAGCATGAGCGCATCGGAGCCGAAATGGTGGTTCCTGTTCTCGACCGCCTGCGCTTCTCCAACGAAGAACGGCAACGGATCGCGGCGCTGGTTCGCCATCACCTGATTTGTTACGACGGCACCTGGAGCGACGCGGCCGTGCGGCGCTGGCTTCGGCGAGTGACCCCCGAGCTAGCCGGCGAGCTGTACCTGCTCGGCGAGGCCGACGTAAAAGCCAAAGGCAAAGACGCCGCCACCGATCTGCAACACATCGAGGCGCTGAAGCAGCACGTCGAGCGCGTGCTCAGCGCGGGCGCCGCCCTCAGCTTGCGCGACCTGGCGATCAGCGGTCGCGATTTGATGCAAGAGCTCGCGTTGCGGCCTGGGCCTATCTTTGGCGAGATCCTCCAGCTCTTGCTGGACGAGGTGGTGGAAGAACCGTCGCGCAACGAGCGCGCCAAGCTCCTGGAGCGCGCTCGCACGCTCGTTGCGGGTCGCGCCGAGAGCCAGAGCGCACCGCGCCGCGAGAGCTCCTAGCGACGCCTCGCCGACGGTACTTTGTTCAGTGCCGTCGTGGGTCGGTCCCGCGGCGGGACGTCATTGCGCAGACTTTCGCCGAGGGCCGCACACCACAAGCTGCGTTCAAAAAACGACGACTGGTGGAATCACGCACACTGGTCACGGAACTTTCCGGTTGCACGCGGTGTAATGAACGGAATTACATGGCGCGGGTTGCAGCGACCGCCACTCCTCGATAAGCCTGCACTCGGAGGAGAACCTTGACTTCGCGAATACGACCTCAGCCGACCGCAATTTTTCATGGAATGGCCGTGCTTTCTCGCGCGGCTCTCGCCGGGGGAGCTGTCTTCCTGAGCAGTGGATGCAGTACGCCAGCGGATTGCTCCCCGCCCATTTCGGAAGGTGTTCGTTATCAGGTGACCCTGGGTATGGAGATGATGGGCACGCCCGAGGTGAGGGGCTCCTCCAGATGCTACATCGTTGACCCGTTTTACCTGCAGACCTTCGAGGTCAAGGCGGGGAAGGCGCAGCCTGCGCCGCACCAGCCCACCTGCTCGGTCACGCCGGCAGCCGAGCCGCCGCCGCAAAGGACCGTCGTCACCTCCGGCTGCACAGGCAGTACCTCGGAGATGCTGGGGACCGATTGCCAGCTCACGTACGCCACCCAGTGCAAGGGCTCGATCAAGTTCTACTTCTCGGCTGCTCCAGGAGCCACCGTCGATTGGACGGCCCCTGTGATCGAGAATGCCGTGTTTCACATCGAGGACATTTCCAGCCAGTGTTTGTCGGCACCCTCCGACTGCCACGACAAATACATGGCCACCCTGCGGCGCATCAACTAACGCCTTCTCTCGAGCAACGCCCCGGAGCTCACTGGGGCCGGCTGGACGCATGGAAACTGCTGAACGCATCCTCCGCGAGTTCGATACCATCGCCGTGGTCGGCATGAGCCGTGACCCCGACAAATCTGCGCACTCCGTCCCCCAAGCTCTGCAGCAGGCCGGCTTTCGCATCGTGCCGATCAATCCGCACGCGGACGAGCTGCTGGGCGAGAAGGTGTATCGCACTGTCGGTGACGTACCGTTCCCCGTCCCGGTCGTGCTCGTATTCCGGCCCTCCGCCGATGCCCCCGGGATCGCGACCCAGGCAGTGAAAGCGGGCAGCAAGGCCCTCTGGCTCCAGCAAGGTATCGAGTCAGCTCAGGCGCGTGACATTGCGCAAAAAGCTGGCCTGCTCTACGTCGAAGATCGCTGCATGGCAGTCGAACGCGCGGTACGGCAGATCGTCAAGACACGCCAGGCCTGAGTCGCTTCGGCTGAGGAATTTTGCGCTGCGCCGGACGCCTACTCGGCGGCCGCGCCGCAAGCGAGCTTACTGTTCGCAGCGATGACGCGGGTTGACCTGGCGCGTGGCGAGCCGAACACTGCGGGCATGGCGAACGCAGAGCTGAAGGGCAAAGTAGCACTCGTGACGGGTGCGGGTTCTGGCATCGGTCGCGCCTCGGCGCTGGCCATGGCT
>DASQDA010000340.1:0-1964 GCA_035634435.1 Polyangiaceae bacterium | reverse complement strand
GAGTTGGCATAGATTCCGCTGAAGCCCCAGCACGCTTTGCGCGCCTCGGGATAGTGCTGCGTCAGAAATCCGCCGCCGTTCTCCCTGGCGAAGATGCCCGTGAAGCCCCATTGCGAGTCCGGCAGCACGCCCACGTCGAGGATATCGACCACCAGCAAATCGCCGGGCTCGGCGCCCTCCACCCCGATGGGCCCGCTCAGATAGTGGACCTTGCTCAGATCCACCACCTTGATGTCGGTGGCCGAGTCGTCGTCTTTGATTTGCCCACCCGTCCAGTCGACGCACTCGATGCGGAATTGATCGCCCGGCTTGACCCAGCTTACGATCGGAATATCGGGGTGCCAGCGGTTGTGCAGCACATCTTGTTCTGTCGGAGGCGCAGAGACGTCGACTTTGATGAGCGTATCCATGGGTTCTCCTTCACGTATGCAACTCCTGTGTTTCCGCGGAGCATCGCCTCTTCACGGAACTTCGCCGCTCGGCCCAGACACGGCGATTGCGTCGGCTGAGTTACATCGTTGGACCAGATTAAGAGACGCCTGTTTCGACGACACGGCCTTGGGGTTTCTCGGTCGTGAAAATCGTCGCTCGCGGAAACATGCGCGCGCACGTCCCGAGCGAGTCGCTACTCAATAGTTCGACCCGCGCTCACCCTCAGGGCTCGAGCCAGACCGGGTTCGTGAAGGCAAAGGGCACCACGGGCTCGGCGGTGTTCGGCAAGGGCTCGTCACCCGTCACGCTGACGACGATGAACGTCGGTCGCTGCGCCTCGATGGCGAGCGTGCGCTCGAAGCGCAGCACGGCGCGCGTGCTCGGAAGCTCGATTTCGGCGGCGACCCGCGCAAGCGGCCCTTCGAGCACCCGCAGCCGGCGAGTCGACACCCACGGCGCGGCACGCACCCGGATGCGAACCTGCGCAAGTCCGCCGGCGCCGCGTGCGCTCTGCCCGGGTCCCTGACCCGCGACGCTTACCTCGACGAACGGCCCGCTGCTCACCAGCGCGCGACCGGCTTTCAGCGCAGGCAGGCTCTGGGTGAGGGGAGCTCGTGCGTCCGCCTCGTCGCTTTCGGCGCCGCTGGCGATGTACGTGCGCGGCAAGCCCGGGTCCAGAAACGCGAGCTTGTGGGAGTCGCTGCTGCCGGTTGCGACGTAGCGTCGGCCGCTGCCGAGCAGGTGTATGTAGTCCACCAGCACTCGCTCCACCTTGGAGAGATCGGCGGCGTCGTCACCGTTGTAGACCTCGACGCCGTCGAATCCCGCGTCGAAGCCCGGCTCCGTGATCCGCGCGTCGTCGGGGCTCAGGCCGAAGCGAGTGAAGTAGCCCAGCGCGGCCTCCCAGCGGGGGTGGTTCACCTGCAGGAACCCAGCGGGGCTCACGGCGCGCGCGTTTTCGAACAGGCGTGTGGGCGTGGTGTTCCGGTATTCGATTTGCGCGTCGAGCCGCAACGGGAACACGTTGAAGTGGCCGAAGCGGTTGCCGACGGTGCTCACCTCGATTCCGGGTAGCGTCAGAAGCCGCCGCGCCAGCACGCCAGTCTGGAGCAGCGCTTCCATGCTCGGACCCAGATCGGTGACCACGAAGTGATCGGTGGCCACGGCGAGCTCCACGCCCTCGGCCGCGACGGCCACCAGACGCGCGGCCAGCGAAATGTCGGCATCGACGCTCGGGGCCTGATGAAGATGCAGATCAGCGCTCAGCCAGCCCGGGGTTGTGAGCACGCGCGGCAAGACCGCTTCGAGCTTTCGCGTCTCCGCGGCAGTGAGCCGCAAGCTCGTGCGCCACAGCTCGCGCTCGGGACCTGCGCTGAGCACGAGGTCGTACTTGCCCGCTGGGGGCTGGCACACGAGCTTGCCGTTGCCGGTCCAGGCGAAGTGGTGAGCACCTTCGATGCCACCGTCGTAAGGGACAATCCGCTCGGCCTTCCCCTCGCGAAGCAGCGTGAGCTTGCTGGCGAGCGGCAGAC
>DASQDA010000339.1:0-2288 GCA_035634435.1 Polyangiaceae bacterium | reverse complement strand
GGCCCGAGCCGGAGCAGAAGACGACGCCACTCTCCGTCAGGTCCTGGAGCACCGCCGTCACCTGGAGCTCGCCATCGAGCTCGAAGCGCTGCAGCACGCGCGTACGGCCCACCAGTTGCTCGGCTCGGATGAACTCGAGCACGGCCTGCCACAGCGTGTGCCCACGCTCCGACTGCGCCTCACTGAGGCGCCGAACCTTCCGAATGTAGGCTCGGAGCGCCATGCCAAACATGTCCGCGCTGACTTTGCGGCTGACGCCCTGCGCTTCCAGCTCCTTCGCCAGCTCCAGAAACACCTGATTGGCCAGATGGGCTACCGGCGCGCGGATGCCGCCGGAGGTGGCGAGCTGCGCGATGAGGACCGTCACCTGGCGTACGAGGGAATCAATGAGTACCTGGACATTCATGAGCTCTGCGCCTCGAGCCTGAGAATGGAGGACTTCAGCCACGCTGGGTAGATGACCCGGGGGTCACCCGCGCGCGGGCGGCGTCGACGTGCGGATCGAGTGGCGGCGCGCCTCAGGCGCCCGGCCGGGCATCCGCCGGCTTGTGTCCCAGCAGGCGGCGGGCACAGCCGAAGAAGAGATCGGTGGTGGTGACACGGAAGCCTTGCCGCTCGAAGGCGGCTTTCGCCGTCGCACCTCGAGCAAAGCACTCCGTGTAGACCGACAGCAGTCGGTAGTTCTGCGGGTTGCCCAGGAACAGCCTTCCGATGAGCGGGATCACGAACCGCAGATAGAACAGGTAAAGCGTGCGCAGCAGCGCGCCGGTCGGCACCGCTACCTCCACGAAGCAGAAGGCGCCCCCTGGCTTGAGAGTGCGCCACACTTCGGCGCTCAACCGATCGAGCTGGGCAGGGGAGAACGTCTTCAGGCCGAAACAGGCCACCACAGCGTCGGCCGAAGCATCTGGCAAGCCCGAGCGCAAGGCATCGCCCTGCCGTACCTCGATGGAGAGCTCCGGCACCCGCAAACGCTTGCGGCTCGCGTGGCGGCACATTTCCGGCGACAGATCGATCGCGACGATGTGGGCGGCTCCCTGCATGCGCCGCTGCAACGCGGTCCAGCACTCGCCCATGCCGCTCATCAAGTCCACCACCAGCGCACCCGGTCGCAGGGTGAGGTCGGCAACCGCTTGGCGGCGCCAGCGCGCGGAAAATCCGAACGAAGAGACGTAGTTGGTCAGCTCGTAGCTGGCCGACATCTCATCGAACAGGGCGCGCACGAACTGCGGCTCGTAGATGCCAGCGTGGGGCTGGAGGGCACTCGGGGTTTGTTCGCCAGCAGGGTCCTCGCGCGCATTCGACTCGTCTGCCATGACCAGGGGCGCCGCAGCTGGTGACGCTCATCGAAACGCTACGCCGCGCCTCGCCAGAGCGCCAGAAGCGCCGGGCTTGCTCCTTGAGCGCCCCGCGCGGGCGCCCTCAGCGGATGTGCGCTTTCAGGGGCAAGCTCGTCGCCTTGATGGCGTCCGTCACGAGCTTGGCAATCTGAGTGGCGCCGAGCTCGCTGAAATGCGTCCCGTCGCTGCTGGAGGCGAAGAGCTCGACCACATTCGTCTGCTTGTCGTAGTGAGCGCGGGAAAGCGCCATCAAATCGATCAGCGTCAGGTTCTGCTCCATCGCCAGAGTACGCGCGACGCCGTCCAGGCCGTTGAACGTGGCGCTGCCCTTGCGTGAGACCGGCGTGAACACGACGGGAATTGCACCGACGGCCTTGGCGTCGTTGATGTACCGGAGCAGATTGGTGCGATAAGCCGCTGCGCCCGTGGAGCTGTCGTTGTGGCCAAACTGAATGAAGACGTAGTCGTTCATCTTCAAGGCGGCCTTCGCAGGCCCCCAGAACTTGCCGTAGAATCCGCCAGAGCTCTCGCCAGAGTCCGCGTAGTTGGCGACCGCGACCGCCGGCTTGAGGAACTGCGTGAGCTCCTGCCCCCAGCCTCGCTGCAGGGTGCTCGACACGTTGGACGCCTGCGGATCCCAATCACAAGCGGTGGAGTCGCTGGCGATGAAGATCGTGATTGCGCTGGGTGCCGGCGCCACACCGAGCCCGCGCAAGCGCGGCGCTGGACCATCGATCAAGAGGTTGAGGATGCCGCCCTGAGCGGTGTAGCCGTCGTGTCTCTCGTCGCGCACATTGACCGAGAAGGTGTGTTTCGAGAACATGCCCGCAGCCAGCTGTGTCTGCGGCACGCTGATGCGGAACAGCTCCGACTGCACCCGTGAGGTCGAGGCAGCGGTCGCATCGCCGAGCTCCACGGTGACGGTGTGATTGCCATTGGGCACGTTGA
>DASQDA010000338.1:0-16674 GCA_035634435.1 Polyangiaceae bacterium | reverse complement strand
CGGGCGCCCCGAGCGCGACTCAAATGCCTTGGCTCAAGGTTCGGAGCAAGCGCGAGACGC
Organism: Polyangiaceae bacterium; assembly: GCA_035634435.1. Taxonomy (GTDB): domain Bacteria; phylum Myxococcota_A; class Polyangia; order Polyangiales; family Polyangiaceae; genus PMG-095. The sequence goes on along the minus strand of DASQDA010000338.1, from coordinate 16,614 downwards.
CGGCGCGGGAGGGTTCATTTGGCCACGCGCTGCGAGAACACGACGTGAGACGAGGGTGAGGCGGGGTCACCCTGTGGCTCGGCCGTGATCTCGACGTCGAAGGCGAGCTCGGGCACGGACCCCACGAGCTTCCCCTCGCGATCGTCCGCGTCATATTCTAGGTTTCCAATACGCGTCCATTGCGCGTTGACGTCTTTGCGGTACCAGACGGCGTAGGCTTCGGAGCCCTCGCTGATGCGCGCCGGTGGGGGCAGATTCTCGGCCGACACTTCCAGCTGTGTCACCTTCTGATCCTCGCGAACGTCCGCGACGATCTCGGCGTCCGCACCCGGAGCGGCGTTCGACGAGGCAACCGTGTATTTTAGTGGCCCGCCGCAGCCGGCGGCGAGCAGGGCAACGACAGCGCTAAGAGCAAACTTCTTCAAAAGCATTCTCGAATCTCCAAGCTCGACACGTGTCGAGTCGTCACCTACACGCAAGTTTCGGGCCGACACGCGCAAGGCGTGCTCGCGCGTGTCGCCCTCGTGCGGCTTAGCTGGATGCAGGCGCAGAGCTGCGACTCGACACTGCGCAATGACGCTGCTCGCCTGCAGCCTCAACCGGCTTCGCGCTCGTCCTCGCGTTGACTGCGTTGCAGCTCCTGCGTGAGGGCCTGGATGTGCCGCTGCTCGTCACGGAAGTTGCGCTCGATCACCTCCCGCGCCTGCGGCTCGGCAATCAATTCGAGAGCGGTTTCATAGGACGAGTTCGTGAACTGCTCGCTGGCAATCAACGTGCGCAGCCCAGCGCTCATGCCGAGCTGACCAACGGTTGCCGCCATCGTGGCGAAGGTGGAAGTCTCGGGGTCTGGCGCAGCCAGCTCGATCTCCGCTCCAAGTCCCTTGATGAGCTCGCGGATGTCCGTAACGTGTCGTCGGTGGTCCTCCGCGAAACTACGCAGGAGCTGCGCCACCCGTGCCTCCGTCATACTCTCCGCTGCGATCTCGTAAGCGGCGGCGGCCTCGGAGTCCATCTGGGCGAAGCTGAGCAACGCTTCGATCTCCGGATCGAGATCTTCCTCGTCGAGCTCCGACTCCTCTGCGTCGAGCTCCGCCTCGTCTTCGAGTGCCTCTGCTCCAGCGGAAGCTTCCTCTTCAACGTCGGGTGCTTTGCCGGGTGCTTTTGCCGTGTTCTTTTTTGCCATGGTCGATGCGTCCTGGTGAGTGGAGGTCGCGCAGTGAACCCCCGTGGAATCGCGCTCGTACCCGGTCACCGCAACTCGAGGGTTAGCGGCGCCAGGCTTCGACTGCCCGCTTGCAGGATCCGTGCACTGGCTCACTCGCGACGCGCCGCCCGCGTGACGAGCGCGCCCGCCGGGCGCTACCCACCGGGGGCAGCGCAAGGGCGCGATGCCGGAGCGTGCTCTCGCCACCGCGGTAGCGAAGTTCAGCGCACCCAGATGCGGAAGTTTTCCGGGTAGAACCTCACGTTGACGCCCTCGTTGCTACCCACGGTAAACTGCGGCCAACCCCCGCAGTTGTCCCATGCTGACGAGTAACTCATGGCGGCCCCGATGGCGAAGGGTCCGTCCGCGGGTATGCAGGGGTTAGAGTCCCCGAAGACCAACACGGGAGTTCCGCAAGTGACCCCGGCCTGCGAACAGGGGTCGCAGAACACCCTATTCAGGTCCACCGGCAACTGCGCACAGCCAAGCCCGACGACGCGCACGTTGGAGTTGTCTTCTCGCTCCAGGTAATTAGGCCCGGTGGTGAACAGCTCGCGCACCGTCCTGTTGCGTGAGGCAACATGAATACCCTCAATCACCACTCGGGCAAGGAACTGCTCGTCTTGGATGGGTGAATCGCTCGTGTCCAGCATGACGTCGGCGCGCACTGGAACGGTCGAATACGCCAGGTTCGTGCAGCTTTCTCCGTAGCAGACCGAGGTCGCGCTGCCGGGGGTGGCGGGCGCGAACCACCCGGTGTCGGTGCTAGCGCCTTCGTTGAGGACGAGCGTCCAGCCACCGCCCTCCGCCGTCATCTCACAGTAGACGGAGAACTCGCTGGCGGCCGCGGCCGGATGAATCGTATAGATGCCCGTCGGCAACGAGGTCGCGGAGAACGCGTGCAGCTCGTCGCACGACGCAGCACGCTGGCAGCTCTTACCGTCGCCCACGAAGCCGGTCCGACACGTGCAGAGGGGCCCCTGCCCCGTGTTCGAGCAGGTTGCGTCCGGGTCGCAACTGGTTGGCGCACAGCGCGCGACCGAGCCGCCCGCGCCGCCTCCGCCACCCCGTCCGCCGGCGCCGCCGCTGCTACTGCCAGCGCCTCCAGCACTGCCGCCGCGGCCTCCAGCGTCGAGGCCCGCACTACCGCCGCCCGCGACGGCACCTGCGGCTCCGCTACCTGCGTCACCTTCGCCCGCCATACCAAGGAACCCGCCAACACCGTCGACCGCCCCAGTGCCCCCCGCCCCAGCCTCCGCGACGGGGGGTGCGCCGCCTTCGGCAGGGCGGTCCCCGGCGGTACCTCCGTTCCCGCTGGCGCCGCCTCCGATAGTCGCAGCCCCTCCGCGTGCGGCCGCGCCGCCGCGACCGCCGGCCGCCGTTTCGCCGAGGAGCACCTTCTCCTCGGGGGCCAGTAGGCTGCAGCTGGCTGCGAGCGCTGCAAGCGCGGCCGCCTGGCTCGAGATCGGTCTTCGTCGCACGGGCATGCTCTACACTCCCCCAGCGGCAACGCACATCGGGACGCAGCCGTGGAGCTGCTCATTGCTGGAAAATGCCGCCATCAGCCGTAACACCTCATTGCCCGGCCGAAGCTTACGCCGACCGAGCCTTTTGTCCACACAGCGCGAGCGCACGCACTGGCGCCCACTCAGCACCCGTGCGGCCCCTGCGCCATTCATCTAGTGTCCTGAGTCCGTGACACGCGCAAGAAATTCGTGGGGTCCCGACGAGGCGAGACGCCGCGAATTTCCTGAGCTTGGGCGTGGCGCGCTCATGGAACGTTCCTGTTCCACTAGTGTGCTGACTCTTGGATTCAGCACACTAACCGACCGGCGCTAACATGACGACGGAATACCCGACCGCCACCCGGGTGCTCGGGTTCGAATACGAGTGGCGCTGGTCGCCGCGGAACACGACCACGTCCCCAGGTGCAAGCTCGAAAGTTTCCCCCGCGGCCAGCAGCTGTAGCTGCCCGCTCTCGCAGGTCAAGTACTCGCGTGTGCCGGTGGTGTGCGGTACCCCGATCAGGCGGGCGGCAGGCGGCAGCTCGAGACGCTCGATCTGCATCCCCGGGACCTCGTCAGGTAGCAGCGAGCTGACCTCGACGGCGCCGCGGCGCCGCGCTGGAAGCGCACCTTTGGGGTAGAGCCGGACGTCGGCGCGCGGGGCGGCAATGAGCTCCTCGATCGAGACTTGCAGCGCCACGGCGACCCGGTGCAGCACGTTGAGCGTTGGGTTCGCGGAGCCCGACTCCAGGTTGGCCCAGGTTGCGCGCGGCAAACGCGACAGCTTCGCAATCTGATGCTGCGTGTACCCGCGCGTGAGCCTGAGCTGTCGAATGTTGCGGGCCAAGTGTGCTGAAAGCCCCTGCTCCATGCCAACAGCATAACCACTGGACAATGCATTGTCATTTTTGACGCTGAGCCAGACAGCCGGCGCCAGGCTTCCGGTGGAGGTTACCGATGACGTTTCACGATCAAGCAGTGCTCGTTACGGGTGCAAGCCGCGGACTCGGCGCCGCATGGGCGCGCGCCTTCGCTGGCGAAGGTGCGCGTGTGGTGCTCGTCGCCCGCGAGCTCGCAGCCCTGGAAGCCGTCGCGGCAGCAATTCGCCAGCAGGGCGGCGAAGCTCACGCCCTTTGCGCGGATGTCGGCGACAAGCGCGCGATCTACCCGTTGGCGGCGGCAGCGGCCGAGCTGGTCGGCCCCATCGACGTGCTCGTTCACAACGCAAGCACCCTCGGCGCAACGCCGCTGAGGCTGCTTCTGGATACGGAATGCGAAGATCTGGAACGCGTGCTCGCGGTGAATCTGATTGGTCCCTTTCGGCTGAGCCGCGTGCTCGCGGGGAACATGGCGGTGCGCCGGCGCGGCGCCATCGTGCACGTGAGCTCGGACGCCGCCGTGACGCCCTATGCCCGCTGGGGCGCCTACTCGGCGTCCAAGGCGGCTCAGGATCATCTCGCGCGCGTTTGGGCCGAGGAGCTTTCGCTGCTGGGGATCCGCGTTCTCTCGGTCGACCCCGGTGAGATGGACACCGAAATGCACGCCGCAGCGATACCCGAGGCTGACCGGAGCACCCTCGCCGCTCCCGAAGAGGTGGCGCGGCGGACTGTCGGGATGGTGCACGACCCGCGAATCGGCAGTGGCACGCGTGTCAAGGCCACTGACTGGCAGGCGCCCGCATGAACCCCGCGACCAGCCCTCGGATCGATCGCGGGACGATGCGCCTGCTGCACGTCGACCCACACCAGCGAGCGTACGCCGACCGCCCCATCCGCGAGCTGGCCGTCTTGCTTGGCAGCGACGATCTGCTCGTGGTCAACGACGCCGCCACGCTCCCCGCCTCGTTTCGTCTTCCGACGGTCGACGCCGAGCTGCGCCTGGTGGCGCATGGGCAAGGCTCGTCGTTCACGGCCGTGCTCTTCGGCGCCGGAGACTACCGAACACGAACGGAGGACCGCCCCGAGCCACCACGCCTGGAGCGAGGTCAACGCGTGCTAGTTGCTCCCGATCTCGCATTCGAGGTGGTGCACGTCGATGCTGCCAGCCCACGCTGGATCGAGCTTTGCTTCGACGTCCGGGGAGCGGAGCTCTGGAGTGCGCTCTACCGGCACGGCCGTCCCATTCAATACGCACACGTTCGAGCGCCCCTCGAGGTCTGGGACGTACAGAACCGGTTTGCCGCGCGACCATGGGCTTTCGAGCTGCCCTCTGCCGGGCAACCGCTGGACGGCGAGCTGCTGCTCGCGCTGGCGAGGCGTGGCGTACGGGTGGCGAGCCTCACGCATGCGGCGTCCATTTCGTCCACCGGCTCGGCGACGCTCGACGCGCGCCTCCCTGTGCCGGAGCGCTACGACATCCCCGAGGCGACGGTCCGGGCGATCGAGAGCACCCGCAGGCGCCGCGGCCGGGTGGTGGCGGTCGGCACCACGGTCGTGCGGGCGCTCGAAGCCTGCGTCGCTGATCGAGGTGCGTTGGCGCACGGCGAGGGTGTCGCGCGGCTACTACTCTCGGCTCGGTTTCGTCCGCGCGTCGTTAGCGGCGTTCTGAGCGGCATGCACGAACCAGACACGAGTCACTTCGCGCTCCTGCAGGCCTTCGCCGATAGCCCCTTGCTCCGGCGCGCGATCGCGGCCGCCGAGCACGCGGGCTATCTGCAGCATGAGTTCGGCGACGCCCTGTTGATCTTGCCGCCGCCACACCTGCCAGAGCGATTCAGGCTGGAGCTTCGATGAACGAGCAAGGCGTTTCGGACAACCCCTTGAGGGTGCCCACGCTGGTCTTGCTCGACCCGGCGGCTCTCAGCATGGTCAGGAGCACGTTACTCGTGTTCTCCTTGTTCGACTTGTAGTGGACTCCAGGGTTCTTCAGGAAACCGGAGCCACCCCCCGCCACCAGGATCGGATAGTTGGTGTAGGAATGCGCCTTGCCGTCGGCGCAGTCGCTCGAGGCCAAGATGGCGACGTTGTCGAGGATCGATCGGCCGTCGGCGTCCGGCGTCTCTTTGAGCTTCAACAGCAGGTAGTTCAGCTGCTGCATGATGAAGACGGTCGACTTGTGCACCAGCGGCTGGTCACCGGCCTCGTTGTGAGTGAGGTCGTGATGGCCCGTGTTGATGGCCGGATCGGCCTGCTTGTAGTTGGTGGAGCCCACGCTGGCGGCGAAGTGCACGCTGAAGACGCGCGTCAGGTCACACGCCAGGGTGACGGCGAGCAGATCGGACATCACCTCGTTGCGACCCTTCACGTCCTCGGAGCTGCCGTCCGCAATCACGCGCGGCTTGGTCTGCGTGCCGCAGGCGGCCGATGGAGTCGTCGTGCCACCGCCAGCACCGGCGGCGAGCCGCTGCTCGATCGATCGGATGTTGCTCAGGTGCAAATCGAGGCGTTGCCCGTCTTGAACGCCAACCCTGTTCTTCAAGCGCGCGATATCCGCCTTCACGGCGTCCAGCACGCTTTGCTTGAGGGCCTTGGAAGCGTTGGCCACCCCAGGGGCAGGCGCTGTGGGAGCTCCGGTCATCGCGCCAGCGAACACGCGATCGAACACCTTCACCGCGTCGTACTGGGCCGGATTTGGGCTGTCGGGTCCGCTGTGGGACATGTACTGGATCGTGGTGCCCTCACTGCGAGGAACCTTCGGCGACACACCGAGCTCGAGCGATGGAAAGGGCGTTTGCGGCTTCAGCTCCTGGACCAGCTGCTGGTCGATCGAGGCCTCCCTGAAGGTGGACTTGTAGTTGGCGGTGCCCGCGGGCTGCGGAAGGATCGCGGAGCCGGACAAGAGGGCTGCCCAGCCGGAATGATGCGCGCGTTCGTTGCCGGCCTTCACGTCCATGCCGCTGATGACATTGACGTAGGGCTTGATGATCGAGCTCGCCAGCGGCTCCAGCGCCGGGCTCGTCCACTCCGTGGACCCGCTCGGCGCGGTGGGAACCCAGCGGTCGAGCTTGACGCCGTTGCCCCAGAACCAAAGCCCCAGTCGCTTGATACGCGCCGACTGAGCGAACGCGTTGTTGCTTGCAAACATCGCCTCCAGGGGCGGCAGCGCGATTGCAACCGCGCACCCGCCGAGAATGCCCCTCAGAGCGCTGCGTCGATCCAGCTTGAATCGGTTCATGACATTCACCCGGGTGTTCCTACGAAACGGAAACCCTCGCTTGCGACGAGCTTCCCAATGATGCTGCGAACTTTGAATCCGTCCGCCGTGAAGGCGTTGCTCAGATTCCCGACCACCGGCTCCTCGCCGGGTTGTTCGACCCGTCCGGTGGCGACGCGGTACAGGTTGCGAACGAGGCAGTCGGTCACCTCGAGGTTACCCTGTGCATTGGTGATGGAGGTGGCCAGAGCCTTCCCGAGCTCGCGGGCGCCGTTGAACTTCACGCCATTCAGCTCGCCAGAGACATCGAGCGTCATGCCGCGATCGTTCTCCCGGTAGGCGCCAATGCCGTCGAAGTGCTCGAGCGCCAACCCCAGGGGGTCCATCGCTGCGTGACAGCCAGCGCAGGTCGGATCTGCCATGTGCACCTCGAGCTGCTTTCTGAGCGTCTCGTTCTTGCTGGCGACGGGCAGGTCGGTGTCGGCGTTCTCTGGTGGCGGCGGGATCGAGTTACACAGCACCGTCTCCATCAGGAACTTGCCGCGGCGCGTGGGGGAGGTGTTGTCGGCTTTCTGCTCGAGCGCGAGGAAGCTCCCCTGCCCGAGGTAACCCGCGCGCGGTCCGCTCGCGGGCAGCGTGACGCTCACGAACTGGGAGCCTGTGGGTCCGGTGACACCGTAGAGCTTTGCCAGCTCCGCGTTGGCAGAGGTCTGGGTACCGGTGAAAAACTCGCGGTAGTCGGCGTTGCGGGTGAGCACGATGTCGCGCAAGACGTTCTGCGTCTCCGTTCGAAACGAGCTGCCCAGGGTGGCGGAGGCCGCAGCCGGAAAGGCCGTCGGCACCTGTACGAGCGAGTCGAGCTCGTGCAGCCGCAACATCTCCGTGAAGATCCGCATCAAGCTTTCCTGCGAACGCGGGGAGGCGAGCAGGCGCTCGGTGTGCTGCTGCAAGCCCGCGTCCGTGGAGAGCGTGCCGTTGGCCGCGGCCTCCATCAACGCGTCGTCCGGCGTGGTCGACCACAGCATGTACGAGAGCCGTGAGGCGAGCTCGTAGTCAGACAGAGCGCGCTTCGTCGGCGAGCCGGAATTCTCGACCCCGATCTCCGTCCGATACACGAAGTTGGGCGACTGGAGCAGGCCCGCCAGTGCATACTGGACGCCACCCCAGAAGTCGGAGAGCTGGGTCATCGCCGTCTTACCCAGGCCGACGTACTGGTCTACCTCTTCGGTCGTCAGCGGGCGCCGGAAGGCGCGTTTGCCGAAGGCCGTCACGAAGGTACGCATGCAAGCTTCGTCGGCGGCCCCAGTTGGGGTGCAGCCCACGACCTTCTGGCGTCGAGCCGTGTCCTTCGCGAGGGCTTCGGCCAGCGCGAACGCCGAGGCCTCGAACTGCTCGGTGATGGTCGCGCTCAGCGCGATGGTCGAGGCAGCGACGGAGGTGAGGTTGTTCTGGTGGTCGTCGGGGTCGAGCTCGACGGTGACCTGAGTGCCGGCACCAAGCAGATCGATGACGCTGTTCTTGTATTCGAAAGAGGTCAGTCGGCGCAGCCGACTCGGGCTGGGCGTGAACACCCCTGGAACGGGGGTTACCGCACCGCCGGTGTTGCCAGCTCCCGCCGCACCGATCGGGGCAACGGGCGACCCAGCACCACCGGCACCGGGCGGGGCGCCGGCCCCGCCGCTTGCCTGACCGGCTCCCCCCGGCTGCGCCGCGGCGCCTGGCGAGGGACTGCTCTCGACCACGCTGCCGGTGCAAGCCACGGCAACGAGGCCGACCGCGATACTGAGCGTTGTGATGCCGGGGCTGTTCTTCACGTTGCACCTCACCGTGAGCCGAAAGAGGGCACCGGCTCCGTCTTAGGTAGTAGTTCGAGCCCCCGGAGACCGCTCACTCCGCCCGGATTTTCCATAATTGAGGCCCCAGAATCCGCTGCAAAGGCATAATTGCTGCGAGGCTGTCCTGCTTGCGCCCGCCTGCTCGAAACCGAGTGTCGGACGCATCGGTCAGTCCCCGCTCCGTGAGCGGATCCTTCCGCTCAGTCTGGACCAGACCGGCGCCAGTTTTTTCGACGGATTGGCCGGGCTCTCCCGTTGAACCACTGAAGCTTGCGAACGTCAGCAAGCCAAAGAGGAACCCAAATGAATAAGCTACATACGGTCTCGGTGGTTGCGGCCATCAGCTTGGCCAGCGGCCTAGCGCTCGCCTGCCCGGGGAAGGGCGGCGGCAAGATGAACGCCGACGCGAATGCCGACGGCAAGGTTACCCTCCAAGAGGCGCAAACGGCAGCCAGAGCGCGCTTCGATAAAGCGGACGGCAACAAGAACGGCGTCTTGACCAAGGACGAGCTGCCCGGACGCGCCCAGCGCATGGCTCGGGCCGATGCCAACAACGACGGTCAGGTCACGTTGGCGGAAGCGCAGGCCAAGGCTCAAGCTCGATTCGTGGAGCACGACACGAACAAGGATGGCGTGCTCAGCGGTGACGAGCTCGCTCGCGGCAAGCGCCGGCCACGTGAAAAACACGAGGGTCACGGCTCCAAGGCGTGAGCAGGAGCTCGCTTGCAGAGGCACCCCTTCGCTGGGCCAACGAACGACGACGCGGCGCTCGTGCTGCGGGTCAGCGAAGGCGACGGGGCGGCGTATCGCGAGCTCTTACGCCGCCATGCGCCGCTGCTCACTCACTATGCGCGACGCTTGCTGCGCGACGAAGCGGAAGCCGAGGACGTCGTCCAGGAAACCTTCCTGCGGCTGTGGCAGCGCGCGAGCGACTACGTCCCCTCTGCGCGGGTGACGACGTGGCTGCACCGCATCACCCACAATCTCGCCGTGGACCGTTTGCGTGCCCGCGGCCGCTGGCAACCCTTCGAGGAAGAAGATGCAGAGCCCATTTCAGCGCCCCAGCCTCGGCTCCTCGCAAGCAAACGTCTCGCCGACGGGCTGGAGGCTGCCTTGAGTGATTTGCCTCAACGTCAAGCCGCGGCATTGATGCTCGTTCATCTCGACGGTCTCACGGGCAGCGAAGCGGCGGAGGTGCTCGGCGTCAGCGCCGGGGCGTTGGAATCACTGCTCGCGCGCGGCCGACGAACATTGAAGGTGCAGCTGCAACGGCGCGCGATTCAGTCCGGGAGCTCGCATGACCTTTGAACCAATGACGTTGAAGCGTTTCAAGACGCTCGTGACCGCCTATGGAGGCCAGCTGGCACGTTGGCCCGAGGCCGAGCGTGGCGCAGCGGAAGCGCTGCTGGAAGTCTCGGAACCTGCCCGGGCATGGCTCGCCGAGGAGGCGATACTGGACGCCACACTGGAAGCGTTCCCGATACCCAGCTTGTCGCCCGCTCTCGAGCAACGGCTCACGCAGATTCCCCTGCGCTCGCCCAAGGCCACCCGGCCACGCTGGCCGTTCAAGAGCCTGTGGGCACCTGCAGTAGGGTGGGCCGCGGCTGCCGCCATCGGCGTGATTCTCGGTGCTGCCATGGAGGACCCGGTCGAGGCTTCCACCGACACGGCTGCCGAGCTGACGCGATCGGGCAGTGAGGATGCTCTGGTTTCGCTCGCGCTGGGCTCGCTGGAAGATCTGGAAGGAGCACCATGACGCCCGCTGCCAAGCGTCTAGCCATTCTGCTCGCCATCTCCATCGGCTTGAACCTGCTGCTCGCCGGTTTGTGGATCGGACGCGGCATGCAGCGGCCCCATCACGGTCGCGGCGGAGCTGCTTCCGCTGCGCACGAGCCCGGTCACCGCAGGCAGCCAGCGCTGCGGCGCGCTTTCGTGGAGAACGCACCTCAGATGGCTCGCCATCGCCAGGCGACACAGCAGGCTAGAGGCGCCGTCGCCAGTGCCCTCGAGACGGAGCCCTTCAACCGCGCCGCGCTGGAAGCTGCGCTGGGCGCGCTGCGCGCTGAAACGCTGAAGGGACAAGAAGCCTTACATCAGCGGCTCTCGGAGGTCGCTCAGCAGGGTTCGCCGCAGGCGCGGCGTGAGCTCAGCCAAGCGTTTCGCCGTCAGCGCCGCGACCACTGACGCGCCGCCGGCTCGACCTGAGCCGTGATGAGCTCTTGCCAGGTGCCGGTGAGCACCCACCCGCGCTCGGCCGCCACCACCGCAACCCACCGGCCCGGCTCGTCCTTGCAGCCGCGCAGAGTAACACCGAGCTCGGGGTGAGACGCCGTGAGCATCGCGCTCAGGATCGCTCGGTCCATGCAGTTGACAGTGCGCGTCCCACCCGACACGAGCTGCGGTCCCGAAAGCAGCTGCTGGGCCATCTGCCGACCGAATGGCGTGCCGTGATCGATGACGAGACCCACGGGCTCGATCATCCCGTCCTGACGCGCCAGAGCGTAGCTCTCGAGCAGCGGCCAACGCACGGCCACCACGCAACGCAGCGCTTCGACCTGAGAGGGCGTCGGCATGCGTATGGACTAGGTCAAGCCGTGTTCGATGCCAAGCTTGCGTTCTCCCGACGGACATTGATCGACTCACGACCGTGCGCCCGCTGCGCGAAACGCTGGGCCCCGAGCCTGTTCGGCTGGACATCCAACGTACGGGCGCAACGCCGTCTTGCAGTGCTCATGTAATCCGCTGCAACAGCTCGCCGTGGAGTGGCGGAAGCCGCTACTCGGCGCTCGCCTTGGCGTGTCCTCCGTCCGGCTGCGCGAGATGACGCTGTTGCCGGCACTCGCGCCGGGCCGGACAGCTCATTGCACTGCAATGACGCGTTGCCGCCAATTGCCGGCACCCGTCGTGGTACCGATGCTCGTGGTCCTCATCTCGGTGCCTGCCAGCCTAGCTTCAGCTAACGAGGGTCAGCTTGCCTGACCCGGCCCTCGCGCGTCGGCTGCGCATGGCAAGCGTGGCACTTGGCCTGTTGGCGACGCTCGTTGGTGTCACGACCTTGATCGGCTGGGCGACGGGGAGTCAGCTGCTCAAGGGCTTCTTTCTTTACGACATCAACGTCAAGGCCAACACGGCGCTTTGCATGGTGCTCGTCGGTATCGCGGTGGTGCTGATTGCTTCCGCACCAAGCGCCACCCCGCCGCTGGCTCGCGCGCTAGCGCTGTTCACGGGCATTCTGGCTGCCGCTACGTTCTCGCAGCACCTGTTCGGCTGGGACCTCGGCATCGATCAACTTCTCTTCACCGAGGCACAGGGCGCGGCGGGAACCCATAGCCCCAATCGCATGGGGCCCGTGGCGTCGCTGTGCTTCTCGGCGTTGGCGGTCGCGCTCTTGACGATCGACAAGCGAACGCGCAACGGCCGCGCTCCGTTTCAGGTGCTGGCGCTCGGCGTGCTGCTCATCGCGTCGGTGTCGGTGCTGGGCTATCTGTTTCACGCGCGCCAGCTGTTCGGCTTGGCGCGCTATACGGCGATCGCGCTGTTGACGGCCTTGTCACTTCTGATGCTCGGATCCGGTGTGTTGTTGGCGCGGCCCGAGGTGGGTCTGATGCAGCGGCTCACGGGCAACGATAGCGGCGCCCTCATGATGCGGCGCCTGCTACCGGCGGCCGTCCTCGTCCCACTCCTGCTGATGTGGTTGCGCATCAAGGGTGAGCAGCTCGGCCTGTACGATCAGCCGTTCGCGCGTGCGCTGCTGGTGATGTCGTTCATCGTGGTCTTCACCGGCCTGGTATGGCGGACAGGGCAAGTCGTCTTCAACCAGGCGACCGCAGCAGCACGGGCCGAGCGGGAGCTTCACGCTCGACTGGTTCATTCGCTCGAGAGCATGACCGACGGTTTCATCGCGTGTGACGCGGAGTGGCGTGTCACCTATCTGAACCGCTCCGCGGAGGAGCTCAGCGGCGTGGGACGCGAGGCCGTGCTGGGCCGCAGCTGGTGGACGACCGCTTCGCGCGCCTTGGGAAGCGGCACCGAAGCACCGTATCGCGAGGCGATGCGCGAGCGGGTTGCGATGCAGTTCGAGAGTCGCATCGATGGCAGTGACCGTCGCTTCGAGCATGAGCTGTTCCCGACGCCCGACGGCGGTCTCGCTGCGTACGTGCGGGACGTCACGGAACAGCGGCGGGCGCTGACCGTCCTGCGGGAGAGCGAGCAGCTCTTCCGCACGCTGGGCGAGGCCGTGCCGGACTTCCTGTGGATGACCGACAGTGAGGGCAGCCCGCTTTACCAGAATCCGGCCTGGACACGCTACACGGGTCTGGATACCGAGCAGCTCAAGCAGGGCGGCTGGACCGCGTTGCCAGCGGCCGAGGACCCCCTCGTCATCCAGGACGCCTGGCAGCGAGCGAGCGCCGCCGGTGGTCCCTTTCGGCTCGAAGCACGCATGCGGCGCCACGACGGCGTCTATCGATGGTTTTCTTTCCGCACCGTGCCCATTACCGACGAGTCCGGTCGGGTGGTGAAGTGGATCGGCACGGCAACGGACATCGATGACCAGAAGCGCGCTCAACAGGCGCTGGCGGACGCCGATCAGCGAAAGAACGAGTTCTTGGCGACGCTGGCTCACGAGCTGAGAAACCCGCTTGCGCCGGTTCGAAACGCGGTGCACCTGCTGCGGGTGCGCGGCGGCCCGGACCCGCAGGCTGCCCGCACCTTCGCGGTGATTGAACGCCAGATCGCGCACCTGACGCGTCTCATCGACGACCTGATGGACGTCAGCCGCATCTCGCAGAACAAGCTCGAGCTGCAGCCGTCGCGCTTGGTGCTGTCGGAGGTCATAGCGGGGGCGATCGAGAGCAGCCGCTATGCAATGGTTCCCGAGCGCCATCAGCTGCGGGTGGAGCTGCCAGCCGAGCCACTGTATCTCGATGCGGACAGCGTGCGGCTGGTCCAGGTATTCACGAATCTTCTGACCAACGCGGCCCGCTACTCGCCCGCGGGCGGGGACATCACGATCGCGGCAGCGCGTGAGGGGGCCGAGGTTTGCGTGCGCGTTCGGGACGCGGGCAACGGCATCGCAGCTCACCAGCTGCCGCACCTCTTCGAGTTATTCTTCCAGGCGGAGCGTGAAAACCGCCGGGGGAGGCACGGGCTCGGCATCGGCCTGGCCCTGGTTCGGCAGCTGGTCCAGCTTCATGGCGGCAGCGTCAGCGCCACGAGCAGCGGAATCGGGCAAGGCAGTGAATTCGTGGTGCGCTTGCCGCTCTCGCGCGATCAGTCACGGCCGCAAGAGCTCGCGGTCCAGGCATCCCCCGCTTTGCCACGGTTCACAGGATTGCGCGTGCTCGTCGTCGAAGACAACCAGGACACGGCGGAGCTATTGAGCCAGCTGCTGGCGCAGGCGGGGGCGACGGTGCACACGGCTTTCGATGGCGAAAACGGGGTAGCCTCCGCAATGAAGGCCGAGCCGCAGGTCGTCTTGCTCGACATCGGCCTGCCCCAGATGAGCGGCTATGACGTTGCTCGCGCGATCCGCGCCACGGCCTGGGGCGCCAAGGCGTTCATCGTTGCCCTGACTGGCTGGGGCCAACCCGACGACCGCGAACGCTCGAAACAGGCCGGTTTTGACCAACACCTGGTCAAACCGGTAAGCCCGGAGATGCTGATTCAGCTGATCGAGAGCTTCCGCCGCGCATCAGCCGCCCCTACGCTAAGCTGAGCGTGCATGTCGCTCGAGCGGATCCGCCTCCTCGTGGAGCGCTTTCGTGTTGCCCTCGAGAGCGGCACACCCAGTGTCGCCCCCAGCACCTGTGCGCTCCCGGCCGACGTCAGTGCCGAGTTGATGGAGTCCATGTTGCTGGCGCGCCATCTGGACCGAGCCGCCCACGAGCTGCGAGCGGCCGGGCATGGTCACTACACAATCTGCAGCTCGGGGCACGAGGCGAACGTCGTCCTGGGGCGACTGACGGGGCCTTCCGATCCCAGTCTGATCCACTATCGCAGCGCGGCGCTTCAGATCGAGCGCGCGCGAGCGGTGCCGGGGGTGGATGCCGTGCGCGACATTGCGCTGTCGCTGGTCGCTTCGAGCGCGGAGCCCACGAGCGGCGGTCGCCACAAAGTATTCGGGCATCCCGCGCTCGGCATCATCCCTCAAACCAGCACCATCGCGTCGCATCTGCCGCGAGCCGTAGGCCTGGCCTTTGCCCTGGAGCGCAGCGCGCGTTTGGGCCTGCGGGCGCCGAGCGACGCCATCGCGCTCGTCAGCTTTGGTGACGCCAGCATCAACCACAGCACCGCTCTAGGTGCCTTCAACGCCGCCAGCTGGGTGGCCCATCAAAACCTGAAGCTGCCGGTCTTGTTCGTCTGTGAGGACAATGGGCTCGGCATCAGCGTGCGGACTCCGCCAGGGTGGGTAGCCGAGCGGGCCCGACACCTCCCGCACGTTGCCTACTTCGCTGCTCCGGGGTGGGATCTTCCGGCGGCATACACAGCGGCCAAAGCGGCGGTCGAGCACTGCCGATCGCGCCGCCAGCCCGGATTTCTACACCTCTCCTGCGTGCGCCTGCTGGGCCATGCGGGCAGTGACGTCGACACCACTTACCGCAGCGCGGACGAGCTCGAGCACGCCTTGACCTTGGACCCGGTGCTCTGCTTCGCGCAGACGCTGTGGGCGGCCGGTGTGCTTTCCGCCAAAGCCCTGCTGGAGCTCGACGCCCGCGCTGCGGAGCGCGTGGATGCGGAAGCCGAGCGCGCGAAGGCTGCGCCCAAGATCCGCGATCGCATCGAGGTGATGAGCGCGCTGGTGCGGGCGGAGGCGCCAGCGGACCCACCTTCCGTGGCGGAGCGGCCGCTGCCTGCCGGAGCTCTCGTGACCACGATCACGCTGGCACAAGGCATTAATCGTGCATTGAGCGACGTGCTCGATCAGCACCCCGGCGCGCTCGTCTTCGGCGAAGACGTTGCCAGGAAGGGCGGGGTCTACGGCATCACCAAGGGCCTCCACGAACGCTTCGGGTCGCTGCGCGTGTTCAATACGCTGCTCGACGAGCAAACGATCCTCGGCCTCGCCCTCGGCGCGGCCACGCTCGGACTGCTGCCCATCCCCGAGATCCAGTACCTAGCGTACCTCCACAATGCCGAGGACCAGTTGCGCGGCGAGGCCGCCACGATGCATTTCTTCTCGAATGGCGCCTTTGAAAATCCGATGCTGGTCCGCATCGCGGGCCTGCCGTACCAGAAGGGTTTCGGAGGCCACTTTCACAACGACAACTCCCTAGCGGTCTTGCGTGACGTTCCGGGGCTCGTCGTGATCGTGCCGGCGCGCGGGGACGACGCCCTGGAGCTGTATCGGAAAGCCATCGATCTGGTCGTCCGCTGCGGGCGCACCGTGGTGGTCATCGAACCCATTGCGCTCTATCACCGCAAGGATTTGACGACGAACGACGGCGCCTGGTTGGCTCGCGCCGACGTCGGGGTCGCCGAGTATGGGCGGGCTCGCGTCTACGACCCCGACAATGCGGACCTGCTCGTCATCACGTACGGTAACGGCGTCGCTCTATCGCTCGCCGCCGCCCTTCCGCTCCAACGCTCGCACGGCGTCGCCACACGCACGCTGGACCTACGCTGGCTCTCGCCGTTGCCCGAAGCCGACATCGTCGCTCACGCGCGTGCGATCGGAGCCGTGCTCGTGGTGGACGAATGCCGCCGCTCGGGCAACGTGTCCGAGGCCATCGCGGCCCTGTTGCTGGACGCGGGCTTTCAAGGTCGGTTCGCGCGCGTGACGAGTGCCGACTGCTTCATTCCGCTGGGCGACGCCGCGGAGCACGTGCTGGTCAGTGAGGAAGCGATCGTGGCAGCTGCCGTGGCGCTCTGGGCGCGCTGATGCGGCCGGCAGGGCGAATTTCCCCAGCGCTTGGACGCGTCGACAATCCGCGGGCCTGTCGGCGCCTTCGCGCGTAAGCTCCGGGCGTGGGACGCGTCC
>DASQDA010000337.1:0-3255 GCA_035634435.1 Polyangiaceae bacterium | reverse complement strand
ACCAAGGGTCACCTCTCGGTGGCACGTTTGGGACGCCATTGGTACGTCGCCTGCCGCTCGTCGCAGTTGAAAGAAGCGCCGCTCGCTCGCACCGTGCTGGGCGTCCCGCTCGTGCTGTTCCGCGATGGTCACGGACAAGCCGCGGCGCTGCTGGATCGCTGCCCGCACCGCAACGTGCCTCTGTCACTGGGGCGAGTTGCCCGCAGCGGCCAGCTCGAATGCGCCTACCACGGCTGGCAGTTCGATGCTGAAGGGCGCTGCCAGCTGGTGCCTGGGCTGGTGTCGGAGGCAAGCAGCCGTGAGCGCCGCTGCCCGCGGGCGGCGGTGCGCGAAACCGACGGTCTGGTTTGGGTCTATGCGTCGCTGGACGAGGAGCCGCAAACCGAGCCGTTCGCACTGTCGCTGACAACGCTCCGGGACCACACCATCGTCGTCCGCGAGGTCGAGGCGCCGGGGACGCTGCAAGCCACCGTGGAAAATGCGCTCGACGTGCCGCATACGGCGTTTCTGCATCGCGGGCTGTTCCGCGGTGGGGAGCGCCACGAGATCCGGGTTTTGGTCCGGCGCGCACGCGACAGCGTGGAGGCCGAGTACATTGGCGAGCCGCGACCGGAGGGATGGGTGGGCAAGCTGCTGTCGCCGAGCGGCGGCGTCGTCGAGCACTGGGACCGCTTCTTTCTGCCTTCCGTCGCGCAGGTGGAGTACCGGCTCGGAACGGAGACGCACTTTATCGTTACCGCGCTGTGCACGCCGGTGACGGACTTTCACACGCGAGTCACCGCGGTGGCCGCGTTTCGCACGCGCTTACCCGACAAGCTCTTACGCGTCGTGCTCGAGCCCATCGCCCTGCGGATATTTGCTCAGGACGCGCGCATGCTGTCGCACCAAACGCGCAACGTCGAGCGCTTCGGCGGCGAGCAGTACATGTCCACGGAGCTCGATTTTCTGAGCGGCCACATCTGGCGCTTGCTCAAGCAAGCCGAGCGGGGCGAAGTGGGCGAAGCCATGGTCGAGCGCGAGGTTCGCTTCTTCGCGTAGTGGGCAACGCACCATGCAAGCACTGCAACAGCAGCCAGCCGTCGC
This sequence comes from Polyangiaceae bacterium, assembly GCA_035634435.1. Classification (GTDB taxonomy): domain Bacteria; phylum Myxococcota_A; class Polyangia; order Polyangiales; family Polyangiaceae; genus PMG-095. The sequence continues at coordinate 2,172 of DASQDA010000337.1, read as the reverse complement.
GCACGTGGTCATCTTGTGCTCTGCAGCCGTCGCCATCGTGACGCTGGCGCTGGTTTCGGGAGCTGGCGAGACGGCGGAGGTCGGCACGCTGGCTCTGGGCGGCCTCGCCGCGCTCACGCTGGCTCACTTCGGATGGTTGCGGCGCAAGCGGGCGCGCCGAGGCTTGCGGCTTCGGGAGATGGCGCCGGGACGCATCCGCGAGGCGAGCACACCGGCGAGCGTCGTGTTCCGCTTCCCTGGCGATGGCATCGAGCCCTGGGGAGCCGACGCCTGGATCGTGCTGCTCACGGCTCTGGCGGCGGTCAGCTTGTCGCGGCTGCTGCACGGCGCGCACGTGGCATTGCTAGGCTTCGTCGCTGCTCAGTGTGGAGCGCTCGCGCTGCGACTGCGTTCGGCGCGCTCCGATTGCATTCAGATCGAGATTGGCAGCGAAGGCTTCATCGTCGAAGGCCTGGAAGCAGGGCGTCCGATTCATCGCGCGGGTCATGGACCGCTCTACCCGGTGCTGCGCCCCGACGCGCTCTCTCTCTGGTCGGGCAGCGGGCGGATTGCGGTTCTTGCCTGCGAGCTCGAGCCGGAAGAGCGGCTCTGGCTCGCCGATCGGCTCGAGACGCTGGCCCTGCGCTCAGCCGCCGAGCATGAGCGTGGCCACGTGGATGAGAGCCAGTCCGAGCAGGATCGGCAGCGCCAACAACGAGAGCAAACAGACGAAAGCCACGGCTAGAATCGCGTAGTCCCCAAACCCCGGTGGCCTGCGCTCGTCGATGGCATGCTTGCGGAGCAACGCCAAGTTTCGCTCACCAGCGCGGAATCCGAGGTCGAACAGGTCGCCTACCAGAGGAATGGCTCCGAACAGCGCGTCCACCAGGATGTTCACCAGCATCCTGAGCTGGATGACCCTGGAGACTCGCGCGCGGAACGCCACCCACAGAAGCGCCCCATTGGCGATCGCAGACGCCGCATCGCCGGCTCCGGGAACCAGGAGACCCAAGATGGGGTCGAGGCCCACACGGAACTTGGTGCCGGGGATGACGAACGCGCGTTCCAGGATGTGAATCAAGCCTTCCGCCCAGGGCGGGACCGTGACGTGCCGGGCGTCCGCTGTCGGAGGCGACAGTCCGCGCGCCGTGCCCATGAGCGGGTTCATCACTGGCAAGCTTGAGAGCGACGAGGTCAGCGCGCAAATGCGGCCGCGTGGGTGAGCCTGCGCCTGGCGTTCGACAGCGCGCTTCGGCCCATTGTTCCCCTGCCGGGGCGCAAGTAGAAAGCTGCCTCCGCCCATGCGAGCCGTCGTTCAACGCGTTACCCAGGCCCGAGTCAGCGTCGATGGCGAAGCCGTGGGTGCGATTGAGAGCGGGCTGTGCGTCCTGCTGGGCGTGGGGCAGCGAGACGACGCGGAGCATGCGCGCTGGTTGGCGGAAAAAGTCTGCAGCGTGCGTATCTTCGCCGATAGCGCTGGCAAGATGAACCTCAGCCTGCGCGACGTGCGCGGAGGTCTGCTTGCGATCTCGCAGTTTACGTTGTGGGCAGACACCAGCAAGGGTCGCCGTCCGAGCTTCGGCGACGCCATGGAACCCGCGGCGGCCCGCGCCTTGTTCGCACGCTTCGTGGCGGAGTGCGTTCAGCTCGGCGTGGCCGTCGAGCAAGGGCGCTTCGGGGCTCACATGCGCGTGGAGCTGGTGAACGACGGCCCGGTCACGCTGCTGCTGGATAGTGAGCGGCGTTGAGCATCGGCCCGCGACTCACTCGGCGCGTGTCACGATCTCGCGTAGCTTGCTCGCGGCGCTGAAGTGGTACGTCACCGTGCGCGCCGAGGCCTTGCCCGCCAGTGTGGCAGTCTGTTCGCAGCGGGCCGTCCAGCCCTGCGTCTCGTAGGTCACCACCTTGCGTTTCTGGCGACCTGCGCGCTTGGTTACCTTTTTCGACTGCACGGAGACGTCGCACGAGCCGTTGGTCACCACCAGGTCCGGGGCGGAGCTGAAGTCCTTTTCGATGAGGCGACCGAGCTGGGCCTGCGTCTTGGCTTCGCCGTCGACGAGCACGCTCGGCTCGCACGCCTCCAGCAGCGCCGGGACGTTTCGCTGATTCAGGGCCTTTTCGATCACCAAGACGCGGCCCGCCGTGGCCATCAAATATTGCTTTTGAAGGTTGTTGGTGTTCATGGCGATCGCG
>DASQDA010000336.1:0-3926 GCA_035634435.1 Polyangiaceae bacterium | reverse complement strand
GAAGACCGAGAGCACATCGCCGGCGGCGGTGCCCGTGCTGAGCTCGGCACCCGGAAGCAGTACGGTGGGCGCGCTCGGCGTCCTGTCGGCGGGGTCGAGCGCGAGGAACGCGCCTGGGGTGCCAATCCGACGGATCGGCAGCTCCGCAAAGCGGCCAAGAATGGCTTCGAGGTTCATCCTGCCGAGCTTCTAGCCTTTCCAGGCCGGGGCGGCCATGGCGGCAACCGTCTACTGGTAACCCTCGGCTTGCAACTTGAACATGCGCGCGTAGCGGCCGCCCAAGGCGAGCAGCGAAGCGTGGCTGCCCTGTTCCACGATGGCTCCCTTCTCCAGCACTAAAATACGCGACGCCATGCGCACGGTCGGGAAGCGGTGCGAGATGACGAGCGTGGTGCGACCGCGCGAAAGCTCGCGGAAGCGCTCGAACACGGCGTGCTCCGAAGCAGCGTCGAGCGCGGCGGTGGGCTCGTCCAGGATCAAGATGTCCGCTTCCTCGCGCATGAAGGCGCGCGCCAGCGCGATTTTTTGCCATTGGCCGCCGGACAGCTCACTGCCTTTCTCGAACCAGTGCCCGAGCGGCGCATCGAGACCCCCCGGCAACGTCTCGACCAGCTCTTGGGCGCCGCCGCGCTCCACGGCTCGAGCGATGCGGGGCTCGTCTTCTAAATGGTCCACGCTGCCGAAACCGACGTTCTCGCGCAGGCGCAGCTGGTAGTGATTGAAGTCCTGAAACACGACCCCAAAGCGCCGACGCAGGGTGTCGGCAGGCAGCTCGGCGATGTCGCGTCCGTCCAGCAGGATGCGACCTTCCGTGGGTTCGTACAGCCGCGTGAGGAGCTTGACCAACGTGGTCTTGCCGGCTCCGTTCTCGCCCACCAACGCGAGGCTCTCGCCTGGCGACACCACCAGGTTCAAGCCGCGGAGCGCCCACTCCGCTTTGCCTGGATAACGAAAGCCGACCTCCTCGAAGCGGATGCCCGCCTCCGGACTCGAGCGCAGCGGGTGCTCGCTCGGCACGGCGGCCAGAGCGGGCGGCGACGGCAGGGGGCTCTGCTGCTCGGCAATGGCGAAGTACTGAAACAGGTTCGACATGTAGAGGTTGTGCTCGTACACGTTGCCAATCCCCGCAAGGAGTGACTGAAAGGCTTGCTGGCCCTGGCGCAGCGAGACGATGTAGAGCGTGAGGTTGCCGAGGGAGAGGCGCCCTTGTGCTGCCGCGGTGGCCATCAGCGCGTAGGTGCCGTAGAACGCAGCCGAGCCGAGCAGGCTGAGCGCGTGGGTGGACCCCGAGCGACGCAGCGCGAGCTTCCGGTCCTCGGTGTAGAACGTCTCGGACAGCGAGCGATAGCGTTCGAGCAGCCAGGGCCCGATGCCGAAGAGCTTCACCTCTTTGGCGTGCTCGTCATTGGCCAGCACGTACTCGAGATAGAGCAAGCGTCGCGATTCGGGCGAGCGCCAGTTCCGCAGCCGAAAGGCGATCTTCGAATAGCGTATCTCCGAGAGTGTCGCGGGCAGCGTAGCTAAAATTAGAACCGGGATCACCCAGCCGCTGAAGCGCGTGAGGAGGATGCTGTAGCCCGTCAGCGTGATGAGGTTCTGAACCAGGCCGAAGCTGTCCACCACCATCGCGACGGGCCGCGTGGACGCTTCGCGCCGCGCTCGCGTGAGCTTGTCGTAGAACTCCGCGTTCTCGAAGAACGACAGCTCGAGGCCCTGCGCCTTTTGCAGGATCTTGAGGTTCAGATCGGCGCCCAGCCGCGCGCCGAGCAGCGAACGCACCAGCATCAAGCCGCGTTGCGCGCTGGCCAGCACCACCACGAACAGCAGCTCCAGAGCGACCCAGCGCACCACGTCCGCCTGATTCCGAGCCACGACCGCATCGACGATGCGCTTGCCAGCATAGGCGACCAGCAGCGGAGCCGTGGCCGCGAGCACCGTCAGCCCCACCAGCGCGGCGACCATGCGCCGCGACGACGACAGGACGAGTGACAGCGTGCGCAACGCGTAGACGAACGTCTCTCGCAGAGCGATGCGCCACGGTTGCGGAGGTGGCGAGATGGGCGGGCTCACCCGGGCGAAGCTACCACCAAGCACTGCCGCCTCGAGCGCCCACGGTCCCGCTCTTTCGGGTGGGCGCCCGCGCTTGGCTGCATCCGAGCGCGCCCCGGTCAAGGCGGAGCTCCGCCTGAGCGCTATTTGCGCCGAGCGGCGCGGCCGGCCTCACTTTCGCGCAGGCTCGGGCAGCGAGCTGGCCTAGCATGAGCGTCAATGGACGCCCTGCTGCACGCCCCGCTGCCGCGCTTCATCGTGCAGGCCGGGCTCATCATCGTCGTTGCCCGCTTGGTGGGCATCGGCACGCGTGCTCTGCGCCAGCCAATGGTCATTGCCGAGATCGTGGCGGGTATCGCGCTGGGGCCCTCGCTCTTCGGCTGGCTCTTTCCGGAGGCGACCGGCCTCATCTTCCCGAGCTCGTCCATGCCGCTGCTCGGGCTGCTCAGCCAGGTGGGGCTGATCTTGTTCATGTTCCTGGTCGGCCTGGAGTTCGACCCGCAGCTCTTGCGTGACCGAGGGCGCGCCTCGGTGGCCATCAGCCACTCGAGCATTGTGGTGCCGTTTGCGCTCGGCACGCTGCTGGCGCTCTATCTCTATCCACGGGTGTCGAGCCCCAGCGTGCCCTTCTGGTCGTTCACGCTGTTCATGGGCGTGGCCATGAGCATCACGGCCTTTCCGGTGCTCGCGCGTATCCTCGTCGAACGACGCTTGCTCCGAACCAAGGTCGGTGCCGTCACCATCGCGTGCGCCGCCGTGGACGACGTGACGGCCTGGTGCATCCTGGCGTTCGTCGTCTCGGTGGCACGCTCGGGCGGTGTCTTCGAAGCCGTTCGCACGACGCTGCTGGCGCTCGGCTACATCGCCCTGGTGTTCGTGGTGCTGCGGCCGTTGCTGCGGCGGCTGGGCGCTCGCCGGTTTACCAGCGCAAGCCCGACCCAGGACGTGGTGGCGCTCACCTTGCTGGTGCTGCTGGGCTCCAGCCTGATAACCGAGCTCATTGGCATTCACGCCCTCTTCGGCGCCTTCCTAGCCGGTGTGATCGTCCCCAAGAACAACGGCTTTGCTCAAGGGCTCGCCAACAAGCTGGAAGACCTGGTGGTCGTCTTCCTGCTGCCGCTGTTCTTCGCCTACAGCGGGTTGCGAACCGAGATCGGCCTGCTGAGCAGCGGCGATGCATGGCTGCTCTGCGCGCTGATCATCGTGGTCGCTTGCGTTGGCAAGTTCGGCGGCAGTGCGCTCGCGGCGCGCTGGACGGGCCTGTCCTGGCGCGAGGCGTCCGCGCTCGGCATCTTGATGAACACCCGCGGACTGATGGAGCTCGTCGTGCTCAACATCGGCCTGGACCTGGGGGTTATCTCGCCGACGCTCTTCACGATGATGGTGCTGATGGCGCTGGTCACCACCTTCATGACCAGCCCCTTGCTCGACTGGGTGCACCCGGAGCTCGAGCTGGAACGCGGGCTGGTGGGAGCCGCCGCTGGCCCCGCCTCGGGCGAGGGTAGCTTCACCGTGCTGGCTTGCGTTGCCTACGAAGGGAGCGCCGAAGCGATGCTCACGGTCGCCAGCGCCCTCGGTGGCGCTAGCTCCGAGCGCCGCCGCATCTACGCCTTGCATCTGGTGCCGCCCGCCGACCGAGCCTCGTTCGTGCTCAGTCAGCACGCAGGTGAGGCGTCGGGACACCCGCTGGCTCCTTTGCTGGCGCGAGCAGCTGCGCTGGACGTCGACGTGCAGCCGTTGTCCTTCGTGTCGCCCGACCCCGGTGCCGACATTTGCAACGTGGCCAGCGCCAAGAGCGCAGATTTCGTGCTGCTCGCCTGGCATCCGCCCTTGCTCAGAAATCAGGTCCTGCGAGGCACGGTTCGCGAGGTGATGCG
>DASQDA010000335.1:0-2915 GCA_035634435.1 Polyangiaceae bacterium | reverse complement strand
GCTGCCCGTGCGGCCCAGTCGATCCAGCTTGGGGTCCTCCAGCAGTTGCTCGATCTCCACTTCTTCCGAATCGGGCAACTTGAAGCCGTCCGGGCCGAAGATCTTGATGCCGTTGTCCGCGTACGGATTGTGGCTGGCGCTGATCACGACCCCGGCGTCCGCGCGCATGCTCTGCGCCAGATTGGCGACGGCTGGGGTGGGAATCGGCCCGCACAACATCACCCGCCCGCCCATGGCGCAGATACCGGCAGCCAGGGCTGTTTCCAGCATGTACCCCGAAAGCCGCGTGTCCTTGCCGATGACGATGCGCGGCGCGCGGTTCTTGCCACGCCCCGCCACGTGCGCCAGGGCTCGCCCGAGACGCAGCGCCAGCTCCGGCGTCATGGGAGCTACGTTGGCGCGACCGCGAATGCCGTCAGTTCCGAAAAGCTTGCGTTGATTCATGGGTTCCGAGTTACTCGCGAAAGTTCGTGAATTGGAGCTCGACGTCGGGGAAGTCGGTGCCTTTTAGCAGCTGAATGACCGTCTGCAGGTCGTCTCGCTTCTTGCCCGTGACACGCACCGAGTCTTCGTGGATCGACGCTTGAGCCTTGAGCTTCGCCTCTTTCACGAGCTTGACGATCTCGCGCGCGATCTCGGGCTCGATGCCTTCCTCGATTTTGACGAGCAGCTTCGACGTGCCTTTCGGACCGCGCTCGGGCTTCTGTTGCTCGAGGTGCTTCAGGCTTACCTTGCGGCGCACGAGCTTCTCCTCGAGCACGCCCAGGGCGGCGCGCGCCCGCTCGTCGGTGCTGGCCAGGATCAGGACTCCCGCTTCGTTTTTTTCGATGGTGGTGTCCGTGTCCTTGAAGTCGAAGCGCTGCGCGATCTCGCGCTGCGCCTGCATGAGCGCGTTGTTGAACTCGGACCAGTCGATCTTGGAAACGACGTCGAAGGACGGCATCTTGTCGCGGAGTGTACACCAGTACCTCGTGTCGGAGCTGCGTTCCGGCTTTGCCCGAGCGCTCCCCTTGGGCGAGGGTCTGGCGAAGTACTAGGCGGACGCTCAGGGGGCGGCGGTCGCGGGCGCGTCCGACGCTTGTCCGATGCGATCTGGAATGAGCAGCAAAGCCAGCATCACGTAGATCAGCGCGGCGAGAACCAAACCCACCGCCGGCAGCCAGCGCCATTTGCGAAGATCCGACCACAGTCTGACAGAACGCATCGCTTGAAAGCTCACGGAGTGGTCGCGACGACGCGCCGGAGGGGCCTCGGGGTTGAGCTCATAGATCGACGGGCGGATCGGTGGGCAAATTGAGTAGCAAAGCGCGGGCTCTGCCGACGAGGAAAGTCGAGCCGGCGACGACGACCACCCCCTTGCTTCCGACCAACGCCCGCGCACGCGCGAGCGCCTCTTCCACGCTGGCGGCCACCTCGCCGCTCGTCACCTGCAACATCTCTCGCGGATTGACCGCGTTGGGCACCGGGGGCGCGACGAAAACGCGCTGACCGGCCACTTGCTCCAGACGACGCAGCATCGCGCGCCAATTCTTGCTGCTGAGGGTCCCGAACACGAGCGCGATCTCGCGGCGCGACTCGATGTCCGCGAGGACGCTTGGATCGAGCGCATGCGACAGCGCCACGGCGCCGTCTGGATTGTGCGCGCAGTCGAGCAGCGTGAGCTCTTGACCATTGCGGTGCAAGAGCTCGTTGCGACCGGGCCAGACCGTATTCTCTACGCCGTAGGCGAGAACCTCGGGGGTGAAACCGAGCTCGCGACCGATCGTCACCGCAACCGCCAGGTTCGAGCCCAGCAAAGCAACGCGCGGATAGGCGAGGGGTGCCCCCGAGATGGGCTCCGGGTTGCCGAGCGGAACCAGGCGAGCCCCAACCTCGAGCGCCCGTTGTTCGGCGACGCCGCGAGCGTCCGGGTGCAACTTGCCGAGGACCACCGCTGAGCCAGGCTTGATGATCCCGGCCTTTTCCGCGGCGATTTTTGCCAGAGTGTCACCCAGCTCGGCGACGTGATCGAACGCGACCCTCGTGATGGCGGCAACGCGGGGGGGCGGAATCACGTTCGTCGCGTCGAGGCGGCCGCCGAGGCCTACCTCCAGCACGGCGAGCTGGACCCCCGCCTCGCGAAACGCGAGGAAAGCCGTCAGCGTCGCCACCTCGAAGAAGGTGAGCTCGGGCGCCCGATCCATCACCTGGTTGAGCAGGGGCACGAGCAAAGCGTCGTCGATGGGCTCCCCATTGATCGAGATGCGCTCCGCAAAACGCTGCAGGTGAGGGGAGGTGTAGAGGCCCAGTCTCAGCCCAGCCGCCCGCCCCATGGACGCCACGAACGCACAGACGGTGCCTTTGCCGTTGGTGCCCGCAACGTGCACGGCGGTAAACGACCGCTCGGGGTTGCCGAAGCGCTCGCACGCTGCCTGCATGCGCTCCAGACCGAGTTTGCGGCCGCGAGGGACGAGCTTGTAGAGCCTCTCGAGAGTGGTTTTCAGATCGGTCAAGCGCCTTCGCCCCCAAGGTGCATCAGCAAGCGTCTCAAAGTCGCGCGAAGCTCCACACGACGCACGATGCGGTCGACCATGCCGTGCGTCAGTAGAAACTCCGCCTGCTGAAAGCCCTCGGGGAGCGTCGTGCGCAGCGTGCTCTCGATGACGCGTGGTCCGGCGAAACCGACGAGGGCGTTCGGCTCGACCAGGTTGACGTCGCCGAGGAAAGCCGTGCTGGCGGCCACGCCGCCCGTCGTTGGGTGGAGCAGCACGCTGATGAAGGGTTTGCGAACGGCACGGAAGCGCCGCAAGGCAGATACCGTCTTGGCCATCTGCATAAGGCTGAGGATCCCCTCCTGCATGCGAGCGCCGCCGGACGCGTGCAGCAGCACCACCGGCAGGCGCTCGGAGGTGGCGCGCTCGAACAAGCGGGTGATG
>DASQDA010000334.1:0-4876 GCA_035634435.1 Polyangiaceae bacterium | reverse complement strand
AGCTCTTCACTGCAGCGCCGAAACCAAACGCGCCCACACGGCAGTCGTCGTTTCGGGCAGCTCGGTCGAAAATCCGATGACCTCGCGGCCACCATCGGCGATCCCCCGCAACACGGCCGTGCGCTGCGGCCGTGGTACCTTGTCGAGCTTGGTAGCGATGATCAGGGCACGCACGGGGCGCCGATTGGGCCGCGGCTCGGCCAGGAGCTTCAGCAAGTCGAGATCGTCGTCTTGCAGCCCGCGGCGCGCGTCCACGAGCACCGCAACGGCCAGCAGCGTTGGCCTTTCGAGTAGGTAGCGCTCGATGAGCTCGCCCCACGCGAGCCGCTCGGTCTTTGAACGTGACGCGTAGCCGTATCCCGGAAGGTCGACCAGCGTCAGGGAGCCTCCGGTTCGCCGGCGCGTCTCGAAAAACACGATCTGTCGCGTGCAGCCCGGAGTCGAGCTGGTGCGAGCCAGGTTTCGACGATTCATCAAGCGGTTGAGCAGACTGCTCTTGCCAACGTTGGAACGTCCGGCGAAGGCCACTTCGATGCTGACTGGCGCTGGCAGCTGCTCGTACGTCTGCGCAGCCGCGACGAATTGCGCATCGACAATCTCGGAACCGGTATCAGCGCTGGAGCTCAAGAGCGCCTCTTAGCACGCGCCAGCAGGCCAAGCTCTGGGGAGCGCAGCGCTGCTGCCGTCAGCACGAAGCCGAGCAGGCCCAGAATACCGCCCGCGACTCCCTGTAAGGCCATGCCGCTGCCTAGCCGAGAAAGGGCATCGGCGCTGAAAAACGCCGCCGCCCCAGCCACCCCTGATGCCACGACGATGCGCAGCAAGGACGCAAGCAGAGGTCGCAGGGCCAACTCCGGCAGCTTGGCGCGCAAGAAATAGCCGAGCAGCAGCATCTGCACCGCGCTGGCTCCGGTCACGGCGGCACTCACGCCCACGTGGTCGTAGGGGCCCCGCAGCGAGAGCGCGAGGATGACGAACACTGCCAGGTCCAGAGCGGCCACGAGCACCGGGGTTCGGGTGTCGCCCAGGGCGTAGTAGAGCGACACGAACTGTCGCACGAGCGCGACCAACCAGATCCCCGACCCCTGAGCGACCAAGGCGCGCGCGGTTTGATGAGCACTCTCCGCATCGAACGCGCCACGCTGAAACAGCAGGACGACCAGCGGTTCGGCGAGGGTCACGCAGAGCACGGTGGCCGGCAGCGCAACGAAGAGCGTCAAACGGACCCCGAACGCAAAGGTGGAAGCGAGCTCGGCGCGTTCGCCGCGCGCCGCCAGCATCGACAGCCGCGGCAACGTCGCGGCTTGCAACGCCATGACGAAAATACCTTGAGGGAAGTCGCACAGCCTCAGAGCCCAACTGAAATAGCTTTGCGCGCCAACGCCGAGCTCGGACAGGAAACGGCGCGCCAGCAGCACGTCCACGTAGTAGACACCCATGCCCGCCAGCACCGGACCCATGCGGCGCAGCACCTCCCGGATGCCGGGATCGCCAAAATCGAAGCGAGGAAGCTTCAGGTAACCAATCCGCCTGAGGCTGGGCCACTGCGCAACCACCTGAAGCGCGCCGCCCACCAGCACCGCCGCGGCCAAAGCCAGCCCCACGTCGTAGCCGCGGGCCCCAAGCCATGCAGGCAGCAGCAACGAGAAGGTGATGAAGGCGACGTTCAGGAGCGCGGGAGCGAAGGCGGCAGCGAAGAACAGGCGGTGGGTGTTGAGCGCTGCCATGCCCAGCGCTGCCGTTCCCATGAAGAAGATGTACGGGAAGACCCAACGCGTCAGCGTGACCGTGCGCTCATACTGACCGGGATGGGCGTGGTAGCCGCTGGCGAAGAGGTCGACCAGAGCCGGCGCAAAAGCGACCCCCAACGCGCTCACGATCGTGAGAATGACCAGTGAGAGGCCGCGCACGCTGGCGAAGAACCGACGCGCCACCGTGTCGCCGTGCTGCTCGCGTGTGGCCGCGAGGACTGGCAGAACGGCGCTTTGGACCGCACCCTCTGCGAGTAGCTGTCGCAGCACGTTGGGCAGCGTGAACGCCACGAAGAAGGCGTCGGTTACCGCCCGCGAGAACACGGCCGCCATCACCTGATCCCGCACCAGCCCCAGCACGCGGCTCAGCAGTGTGCCCGCCGCGACCACGCGCGCGTTGCCGGCGATGCTTGCGCGCTCCTTGCCCGCGGTCTCGACGCTCGCTGGCGTCGTGGGAACAGGAGCCGCTTTTTCGGTCACGGGCCCCTGTAAATCACGTGCGCTCACGCGGCAATCGCGGGGCGCGCAGGGCGCCCGAAACGGGCAGCATCGGCGCTAAAAGCGCGGATGCTCAGCGCGAACGCAGCTCGAGCTGGTCAATCACGTTGCCGTCGATATCCACGAACTGGATGGACAGCGTCGTGGCATCGGCCTCGACGAGATTTGCACCGTGCGCGAGGTTGTAGCGAACTTTGCTGTCAGCCAGGGGCGTCCCGAATGCGTAGATGTCGCGCGCGCCAAGGCCGTTGACGACGTAGTGAACGCCGCCACGCTCGAGGCGCTCGTAGCTGTGATCGTGACCGGCAAACACCACGTCGACGCCCCATTCGGCGTAGGGCCACTGCATGTACGCGGTCGATTGGTGCATGCCCGACGAGTACGGCGAATGATGCATGAAGACGAGCTGCCAGGGCTCGGCAGCCGCCTGCAACCCAGCCTTCAGCCACTGCGCCTGCTTGGAATCGGCGCTCACCCCGTCAGGCTCATGGTAATCGCTGTCGATGATCCAGAGGCGGACGCTGCCCCAGCTCACGTCGTAATACCGCTCGTTGCCGGGCAGCGCGAAATAGGCGAGGTACGGCTGGGCGTCAGCGGCGTACCAGTCGTGGTTTCCCAGGGCAGGGAAGAAGCGGTTTTTGGCGGCGCCTTTGCCGTAGCTGCCGCGGTAGGGGCAAATGAAGTCACTGAAGTATTGACCAATGTTGCCGTCGATTGTGGACGCCTCGCCGCTCGGATAGTTGTTGTCTCCAGTCGTGGCGATGAACGCCGGTCGAAAGCTGCGAACCAGCTCGGCCACGGCCTTTTCCGCGGGCCCAGCGATCCCGTAGTCCCCGATAACGGCGAATCGCGTTTTACCGAGATCGTCGGCGTCCGGTCCCGGTGGGTCGCAGGTGACGGGGGGGCCGCCCGTGCCCGCTGCTCCGCCGTTGTGAGTGCCGCCCCAGGCCGCACCTCCACTCGTCGCGCCAGCCGTCGATGGAGGCGAAAGGCCGTCGAAGCTCAGCGGCAAATCGCGGCCGCAGGAAAGCGCAAGCACGCTGGCGCCCGAGAAGAGCCACTTCGACGCGCCCCATGGCTTGAAACGGGAGCCGCGCATGACCTTGGTTTACGCGACCGTAACATCATTGACAGCGTCGCGTCGCGACGGGCGCTGCTCGCCGTCCACGCGACGCTGGCTGCTTCGTGACCTGAGACGGGCGTGTCGAGTCTCACGGCTGCTCAGGCTAAAACTATCGGCTGTTGTTCGAAAACAGGGCAGATGGTGACAAGTTAGTTCTGTTTCGGTCAAATTCAGGTGACTCACGAAGCGCTGCTCGGGTGACAAGAACCCTGATGAGGTTGCATGGAGCAGCCTCTGTGCCGTGGCGCCCTCACTTCAGACTTCCGAGTGCTGCCCGTTCACCGAAAAGGAGTCACCCGTATGCGTCACCATCTCGCCGCCGTCACCTTCGGGGGAGCGCTGTTTGCGTTCTTCGCCTCAGCGTGCAGCGCCACCGACTCGGATGATGGGATGAAGGCTGGCACCGGTGGCTCCGCGGGTTCGGTGAGCGGCGGAGCGCCGTCGTCGGGTGGCGCTTCGGTCGGTGGTGCACCCGCGGGGGGGACGGGCGGGAGCCTCACCGGCGGAGCCCCATCCTCCATGGGCGGGTTCGGGAACGCCAGTGCTGGCGGTGCTACCGGCTCGAGCGGCGCGGGAAGCGGCGGTACGGCGGCCAGCGGCGGCACGACGGCTGGGGCTGGCGGAGGCAGCGCAGGCACCACTCCCGGGGGTGCTGCGGGCGCCGCGGGCAAGGGCGGCGCAGCAGGCAGCGGCGGTGCGACGGCAGGTGCTGGTGGCGCCGGCGGAGCAACGGGCGGCGGAGGGGCGGGCGGAGCTAGCGGCGGCGCAGGTGGCGGCTCGGGCGGCGCGCTCGCCAAGTTCAGCTTCTTCGTGACCGGCATGGATGCGCTGCTGGAGCTAGCCAAGAGCCAGGACGGCTTCGGTGGTGACTTCCGCTTCGGTGAAGCCACCGGTCTCGCGGGAGCCGACAAGATCTGCGCAGCTATCGCCGAAAAGTCGATGCCCGGATCGTCGCAAAAGCAATGGCGCGCGTTCTTGAGCACGACCACGGTCAACGCTATCGATCGCATTGGCGCTGGCCCCTGGTACGATCGCTTGGGCAGGGTCTTCGCCATGAACAAGGCAGCTTTGCTCGCCGGCCCGAGGCCCCAAGGTGCTGATCCATTGATCATCAATGATTTGCCGATAGAAACGGGCCAGCCCAACCACACTTACAAGGGCATGGTCGTGGACAACCACGACACGGTGACTGGCTCGACGAAGTCGGGTACTTACGACTCGAGAGGCTCTTGCAGCGACTGGACCAGCAGCACCACCGGCCAGGGGCCTTCAGTCGGCCACTCTTGGCCGCGCAATGCAGGGAATGTGAGTAGTGGCGGACATTGGATCTCGGATCACACGACACGTGGTTGCACACCCGGCGTCAATCTCGTTCAAAACGGCGGCGGGACGGGTACCTGCATCGGGTGTGGCGGCGGCTACGGCGGCTTTTATTGCTTTGCCAACACTCCGTGAGCCACACCTCGAAGCGCCGCAAGCTCGGCTCCTGCCCGCTGCGAGTCCG
>DASQDA010000333.1:0-6580 GCA_035634435.1 Polyangiaceae bacterium | reverse complement strand
TGGACGAACGAATGGTACAAGGCCGATCCGCGCGGCCACTTCGTGCGCGACGAGACGAAGTTCCGAAGCCATCTCAGCGCCGATGGCAGCAGCGGCTTTCGGGCGGAGGCCGGTCGCTACCACCTGTACGTGAGCTTGGCCTGCCCCTGGGCTCATCGCACCCTGATCGTGCGCAAGCTTCGCGGCCTCGAGGAAGTCATCTCGCTGAGCGTCGTGCACCCTTACATGGGCGAGAACGGCTGGGAGTTTCGTGACGCTCCGGGAACCATCGCCGACAGCGTCAATGGCGCTCGCTACCTGCACGAGATCTACACCAAGGCAAAGCCGGACTACAGCGGTCGAGTGACGGTGCCGGTGCTCTGGGACAAGCAGTCGAACACCATCGTTTGCAACGAATCGCGCCAGCTCGTGCGCATGTTCCAGCGTGAGCTCCCTGGCTTCGGTGACGCCAGCGTCGATCTGTGCCCGCCTTCACTGGAGGTCGACGTCGAGCGTGAGATCGACGCCTTGTACAAACCGGTGAACAACGGCGTGTATCGCGCTGGCTTCGCCACCACGCAAGAGGCCTACGACGAGGCCGTGACGCAGTTGTTCGACGCCCTCGAAGGCTACGAGGGGCGCCTGCGGACTCAGCGCTACTTGCTCGGCTCCGTGCTCACGGAGGCCGACATCTTCTTTTTCACCACGCTGCTGCGCTTCGATCCCGTCTACCACTATCACTTCAAGTGCAATCTGAAGCGCATTAGTGACTACCCGCACCTGGCGAGCTACCTGCGCGACGTGTACCAGACCCCGGGTGTCGCCGAGACGTGCAACGTGCAGCATATCAAGGAGCACTACTACACGAGCCACCCGCAGATTAACCCCTCGCGCATCGTGCCCAAGGGCCCGCCCTTCGATCTCAGTTTCCCCCACGATCGCGCCCGATTGCAGTGACGGTCGGCAGCGCTGGAAACGCCGGAAGCTGCGTGCTGCTTCTGCGCCGAGGTACACGCTTGACCGGGCTGTGACGCCGAGGGATCGTCGCCGCTGGAGGCTTTGCCATGTTGGCCGACGAGATCAAAGCGCGCATGTTTCGCGCGATGAAGGCAGGACGCTCGGTAGAAAAGGAAATCCTGCGCGTCGCGCTGGGCGAAATCAGCACGGATGCGGCCCGGCCGGGCCGGCTGGGCAACGACGAGGAAGCCGCCGGTCACATCCGCAAGCTCATCAAGTCCAACGAGGAGTCGCTAACGCAAGTCACGGACGCGGCGCAGCGGGAAACGTTGGTGCAGGAGCTCGAGGTCCTCGCGTCCTTATTGCCCAAGAACCTGGATGAAGACGAGGTGGTTGCAGTGCTCGCCCCGGTGCGGGAGGCGATCCTCGCGGCCCCGAACGACGGCGCGGCCACCGGCGTAGCCATGAAGCAGCTCAAGGCACTCGCTGCCGTGGTGAACGGCAAAGTGGTGTCTGCCGCCGTGAAGCGGCTGCGTAGCGGCGCGTAGCGAGCACTCCGCGCTTCAAACGTCGTCGGCGCCGGGTGCCGCCAGCGTGAATACGGAAGTGATGCTCGCGAGCGCGGCGCTCACGGCTGCACGGGTGCCGTCGTGCAGCGCGCTGGTGAGTCGCTCGCGCGTCATCTCCCGGAGACGTTTGCGGATCGGAGCGGCGTCCGCGCTTGCACGCACGCGAACCGGCGCTTCGCAGAGCGCACGCTGGGCGACCAGGTCGTGCACGACGAGCCTGCCGCTGAAGGCGCCCGCGTCCCACTCCGACTTGGGGGCGTCCTTGCGGCGAAAGAGCCGTGGTCCGCTGTACGCGTCTACCAGCAAACGAGCGACATACCGGCGGGCTGCGAGCTCGCGCAGCGGCTGCTCGAGTGGCGCCTCACTTTGCAGCAACGCAAACTGGGGTGATTCGAGCGCCTGCCGGAAGGTCCAGGGCAGCAGGTGGCGGCGTTCCTGGCGTGTGTCGTGCAGGCGCACCACCAGCGCCGTGTCCTTGGCCGAGGCGCGCGGCACCAGGTGGTCCGGGCAAGGCACTCGGCCCGCGGAGGGCGCCCGCGGAAGCTCTTGTTCCAGGTAGTGACGCGCTTCGTCGCGCGCACGGACCCATTGCTGCTGGCGCGTCTGCTCGCGCACCGCGGCCTCCGGAAGCGGCGCTGAACGGTCGGGCTCTGCGGCAGCTGAGCGCCCCTCGCAGCCTGCCGCCGCCATCAGTAACGCCATCAGCAGGGTTGTGTGCCACATCGTGATCCGAGCTCGCGCCGGACGTTTCGAGCCCTAACCCAGCGCAGCCACGGCGGCCCAGTTTGTTGCGAGCCGCTAACGAGCTTGCGGTTGCGCCACGCTCAATCGGGCGCGTACACACACCGGAAACCCACGTATGGCGCCTGCGGCGGCGGACTCTCGACCGCAGCGGTGACGAGCTCGGCGGCGACGCGCGAGCGAAAGGAACCGCCGCGCGCGCGGTAGCGCCCGTCGGGGTCACGCGTCCATTCGGCAACGTTACCCGAAAGATCGAGCACGCCTTCGGGCGTCGCTCCCGGCGGGCGGGCGCCAGCAAGGTCCGGGCCTGCGCCAGCCTGGCTGCAAGGCCCCGCGCTGAGGCCAAAGGCGCTGCGCCGGCAGACGAGGCCGGTGAAGCCCCAGGGAAACCGTCGACCGTCGCTGCCGCTCGCGGCGTAGCGCCACTCGGCGGAGCTGGGTAGCCGCCCCCCCACGAAGCGGCAGAAGCGCTCGGCGGCCCTGGGTGGCAGCCCCGTCACGGGCAGACCCGGCTCTGGCTCGGCCGGCAAGGGCTCGCAGGCACCGGCACGTGCGCAGGGCTCGTAGCGCGCGGCGGTGACCTCACCCCGATCAATGGCAAACGCAGGAACGTGCAGCTTTGCAGTACGACTCTGTACCTGCCAGTCGGCGGCTCCCTGCGGCAAGACGCCGCCGCGGATCGCGACGACATCGTCCTGCAAGACGCAACCACTGCGCTGGCCCAGCGTCGCCACCTGTTGCGACGGACCACAGCTCGTGAGCGCGCCCTCGCAGTGGCCCCCCACCAGCGTCTGCCCGCCGCCGCAGCAGCGGCCCTCGACCAAGGCAAGGCCGCTCGGACAGCGCACGGGCGGCCGACGCTCGAGCAGCGCTAGCTGCACCACGATGGCGATGGCGGCGAGCGCCGCGAAGGCAGCGGGCAAGTGCAAGCTGAGTGCGGCCAGACGCGGGCCGGTGGGGGATGGCGAGGCGCTCATGCGGGCGCGGCGCTGATCTCTTCACCGCGCAGCATGCGCTCGAGCGTCGCCTCGTCGATGATCTGCGTGCCGTTCTTCCTGGCGGCGCTCAGCTTGGCGCTGCCCACCTTCTCGCCGGCCAGCAAGAAATCCGTCCCCTTCTTCACCTTGTCGTGGATCTCTCCGCCAGCAGCGCGGATCGCGGCATGCACGTCCTCGCGCTTGCGCGACAAGACACCGGTGACACAGAACACCTTGCCGGAGAGGGGCCCAACGCTCGCGGTCTCGGCCCGAGGCTGCGGGCGTGACACAGCGTGGGCTCGCAGCCGCTCGAGCAAAGAGCGGGAGGCGGGGTCGAGCAAGAACTCGCGCACGCTCTCCACCATCTTTGGGCCAAAGCCGGCGATCGCCGCCACACGTTCCGCAACCTCGTCGAGGGGCCAGGCGAGCATCGCCTCCAGCGAGCCAGCCGCGTCGGCTAGCTGCCGCGCCGCTACTTGACCCACGTGCTCGATTCCGAGGCCAGTGAGCAGACGCTCGAACGGCTGCTCCTTGCTAGCGCGGATGGAATCAATCACGTTCTGGGCGCTCTTCTTGCCCATGCGTTCGAGCGCGATGATCTGCTCGAGCTGCAGCTCGTACAGGTCGGCGACGTCGCGCACGAGCTCGGTTCGAACCAGCTGCTCGATGATGGATTCGCCGAGGCGGTCGACGTCCATGGCGTAGCGGCGCGAATAGTGGAAGAGCCGGCCCTGGACCTGGTCCGGGCAGTGGAAGTTGGGGCAGCGCACTGCGACCTCGCCGGCGCTGCGCACCACGCCGCTGCCGCAGCTCGGGCAATGGTCCGGCATTCGAAACGCCGGCGCGTCGCCCACGCGCGCCTCGAGCTCGACCGAGATGACTTGAGGGATGATTTCCCCCGCCTTCTCGATGAGCACACGATCGCCCAGTCGCACGTCGAGCGCGGCCACGATCTGTTCGTTATGCAGCGACGCCCGCGCGACGACGGTTCCCGCCAGCTGTACCGGCTCGAGCTCTGCAACGGGCGTCAGGGCACCGGTTCGCCCGACGAATACCTTGATGTCGCGGACCCGCGTGCTGGCGCGTTCAGCCGAAAATTTGTACGCGATCGCCCAGCGCGGAAACTTCGCCGTGGCGCCGAGAATGGCCTGGTGCGTGAAGTCGTCGACCTTGATCACGGCACCGTCCGTCTCGAACGGATACGCCTTGCGATCCTGATCGAGCTCCGCAATCGCACTCAGCACCTCCTCCAGCGTGGTGCAGAGTCGGTGCTTGCCGTGCGTGGGAATGCCGAGCTTCGCCAGGTGCTCCAGCGCCGCGGAATGCGAGCTCGCGAGCGCCGGGCCTTCGACCACCTGCCAGACGATGGCTCGTAAGGGCCGAGCCGCCACCACCCGCGGATCCAGCATGCGCAAGCTCCCGGAGGCGGCGTTGCGAGCATTGGCAAAGGGCTGCTCACCCGCCAGCTCGCGCGCGGCATTGACGCGCTGCAGGTCGCGCCGAAAAATCACTACCTCGGCGCGCAGCGTCAGTGGTCCCGAATAGTCGATCGTCAGCGGCAACGAGCGGATGGTGCGCAGATTGGCGGTGATCTCCTCGCCGCGCACGCCGTCGCCGCGCGTGGAGCCTTCCACCAGCTTTCCGCCGCGGTAGACCACCTCGATGCTGGCGCCATCGAGCTTCGGCTCCACGCAGAAGCGCGCCTCCGCTGCATTCGGTAGCCCGCCCGTCACGCGTCGCGCGAAGTCGCGGAGCTCGGCCTCCGAGTAGGTGTTGTCCAGCGACATCATGGGAACGGCGTGCACCAGCGTCTTGAGCTCACCACGCAAGCCGCTGGCCACCCGTCGCGTCGGCGAGCTCTCACTGGCCAGCTCCGGGTGCTGAGTCTCGAGCTGACGCAGCTCGGTATAGAGCTCGTCGTACTCGCGGTCGGCTATTACCGGATCGTCGAGCACGTAGTAGCGGTGATCGTGAGCGCGGATCTCCGCCACGAGCTGCTCGTGGCGAGCTCGAGCTCGGCCGGGAACGTTGCCTCTGGGTGCTGCGGGGTCCGGTTGGGCCACGGCGCCAGCATAGCGACGCGGCGCGCGAGTGACACCTCCCTCACCGACAGCCGAGCGGAGCGGGCGCCGGATCGCAGGATCCTTGAGTTTCGGGCTCTACAGGCTAATGTCGGCGCGCATCAATGGCCCTCGAGCCCGCCCCGCTCCGTCCGCTGCCCCCGCAACCGGAAACCGCTCACAGCCCTGACCTGATGGTCAGTCCCGCTGAAATCGCGCCGAAATCGAGCGGCTCCTTGGCGTGGCGCCTGGTGGGAATCCTGCAGACGGTCCGCCCGCACCAGTGGGTCAAGAACGTCTTCGTCCTGGCCCCGGTGGTCTTTGCGAAGGAGATCTTCGCGCAGGACCTGCTGGCGCGGGCGGCTTCCGCCTTCGGGGTGTTCTGCCTGCTGGCGGGCGCCGTCTACGCCATGAACGACATCGCCGACGTGGACGCGGACCGCACCCACCCGGTCAAGCGCTTCCGCCCCATTGCTTCGCGCCGTGTGCCGCTGGGCTGGGCCCGGGGGACGGCGGTGCTCTTGGTGATCGTTGCTCTGACCGCGGCCTTGCTCCTGGGTTGGGGCTTCTTCGCTGCAGCGGCCAGCTATTTCGCTCTCAACCTCGCCTATTCGCTGAAGCTGAAGCACATCGCTTACGTCGACGTGAGCTGTATCGCCATCGGCTTCGTGCTGCGCGTGGTCGCGGGTGGGCTCGCGACGGATATAGCGGTCTCGGCGTACCTGCTGGTCTGCACCGCGCTGCTCGCCTTGTTCCTGGGCTTTGGCAAGCGGCGCCACGAGCTCACGGCCGCCTCGCGTCGCGCGGGACAGCAGCGCGCCGCGCTGGAGTCGTACACCCGCCGCGGACTCGATGTGGCGCTGGTGGTCACCGCGCTGGCCACCATCGGCACCTATCTGACTTACACGCTCGACTCACGCACGCGCGCCTTCTTCCGCAGTGATTCGCTGTGGTTGAGCACCGTATTCGTGGTGCTGGGCGTGCAGCGATTCTTGACGATCGTGCGCAGCCGACCGCGGGCGGAGAGCCCCACGCAGGAGATGCTGCGCGACGGCCCATTCGTTGCCATCGTGCTGCTCTGGGTGGTGGCGGTCATGTGGGTCGTCTACCACCTCAGGCCGAGCTGAGATGAAAGAGAGCGACGCGGCGAGCGTGTTGCGGGAAGGCAGCGGCCCGCTCGACGACCTCGCGCTCACGTTACCGGTCTTCATCGGTTACCACCTGGGCGTCGTGTTCTTGCCCATGCGCAATGCGGCCGATCTGGTCACCCACGAGCTGGTGGCTCTGGCCGACAATA
>DASQDA010000332.1:0-3625 GCA_035634435.1 Polyangiaceae bacterium | reverse complement strand
AGCTGGTCGAGAAGGGCAGGGCGGCGGCGGGAGCGTTGCGCTTTTGGTCGTCAATTCGGGTTTGCTGCTCGAAGAGTCGCAGCTCACCACGGCTGAAGGCGCCACGGGTGGCGCGGGTGCAGCGGGCCAAGTCGGGCAGCTCGGGGGAGAGCGTGGCAACAGCGCAGGTAACGGCTGCGACGGCGGGCCAGGAGGAAACGGCGCCACTGGCGGAGCTGGCGGCGGCGGCGCAGGCGGCATCAGTGTCGGCGTACTCTACACCGGCCCTCGCATCGTCACCATCGCGCCCGATGTGACTCACACTCCGGGCCTCGCCGGCGCTGGCGGCCTCGGCGCTGCAACGCCAGCCGGCACCAACGACGGCATTGCCGGCGTCGCGCAGCGCGTTTTGCAACTATGACAAAGGACCTCATGCGGCGTTCGGAGATATTGAGCGAGTCACGTGGAGCTGTACCTCGAACGGCTCATTCCGACCCGTTGCCGAACCCGCAAGTAGCGTTGCACGGCGCTCCTGCACGCAGTTGTATTGCGAGTGTTCGCTCTGCGTTGCGTGGGCCGCGGCGCGGCGTGCTGGGTCTGCTGATGCTGAGCGCTCTGCACGTCGCGGGCTGCTCCGACCCGTTCCGCAGTTGCCTCGAGTCGCGGACCTGCGACGAGGGAGGCGGCGCTGGTATGGGCGGCGCTGCTGGCTTCGCTGGCGCAAGTAGCGGAACAGGGGGCACCGCGGGTCTCGGCGGCTCCCCGGTAGAAAGCGGAGGGAGCCCAAGCATGGGGGAGGAAGCCGGCGCCGGCGGCGAGCCCACAGCGGGTGGCGCAGCCAGCGGCGGAACCAGCGCCGCAGCGGGGGCCGCCGACGACGGCGGTGAAGGCGGTTCACCACCTGTGCCCTGCGATGCAACGCGCAGTCCGCTCGAAGAAGTCTGCCGAGTCACCGAGGAGAACGCCATCTTCGTAGCTCCGGAAGGCGACGACACGCAGGAAGGCACGCGCGAAGCGCCGCTGCAAAGCCTCACTCGAGCCGTTCAGGTCGCGGCCGAGACTGGCAAATTCGTCGTCGCGTGCACCGGCACGTTCCGCGAGAACGTGCTCATCGAAAACGTGACGCGTGCGGAGCTCTATGGTGGCTTCAATTGCAGCGAGGGCTGGACGCACGGAGCCGCCGTCACGAGTGTTGTGCCCACGTTGGGTGTCCCCCTGTCCATCAACTCCGTCAGCGGAGCCGCACACGTCGAAGGCTTTGCGTTTCGCGCTCCCAACGGAACCGCCCCTGGCGACAGCAGCCTGGCGGCGAGCGTCGTCAATTCGCCAGACGTGACGCTTCGCAGTGTGTCGCTCACTGCCGGAAACGGCGCTACCGGTGCGCCAGGCAGGACCGTGCCCTACACCCTGCCCCCCGCCACGCGCTTGCGCGGTAACGCGGCCGACGCCGCCGGAGCTGGAGGCGGCGCGCTTTGCTCGTTCGAATGTCCCTCCGAAGTCAGCACCGTCGGTGGCCGCGGCGGCGATGGTGACGCTGACGGCGCCGGACCACGTGTTCCACAACCTGGAGAGGATGGGGCACCGATCTATAGCGCCAGCAGCACTTCCGGTAAGGGCGGCACTGCCGCAGCAGCTTGTGTCGGCACCCTTGGGCTGCACGGATCCGGAACGGACGGTGCCGACGCACCACCGGCAGATCCCGGCGCAGGCGCCAAAGATTGGGGCGTGCTGGATATCCGAGGTTGGCAGCCGCGTGCAGGAGCGGCCGGCGAAAGCGGCGCACCCGGTCAAGGCGGCGGCGGTGGGCGTGGTGGCGACGCCGCTTCTGCGACCCTCGCCGGCGGCGGTGGAGGCGGTGCTTGTGGTGGATGCGGAGGAAAAGGCGGCGCTGCGGGCCAAGGGGGCGGGGGCAGTATCGCGCTCATGATCGTAAGCGCGGGAGTGCTGCTCGAGGACGCACAATTGACGACTGCGAACGGCGGCAAGGGCGGAGCCGGCGCAGCCGGGCAGGCAGGCCAGAGCGGCGGCACCGCTGGTCAGAACGCTGGCACCGGCTGTGATGGAGGCTCCGGGGGCAGTGGCGCTGACGGCGGCAAGGGTGGCGGCGGGGCTGGTGGTATCAGCGTTGGCATCCTCTTCTCAGGCGCGCGACCCACGACCGGAGCAGGGGTCACCTTCACGTTGGGCAACGCTGGCGCTGGTGGGATTGGGGCTGCAGCCGCACCAGCCAGCAACAACGGCATCGACGGCGTCGCTGACCGGCTTCTCGCGCTCTGACTAGGACGCTCACCGCGCGCACCTGCGCTTTGCGTCAGGCATTTGCAAGTGGGCGAGCAGTTGACACGCAACTGCCGCCCTCGCTGCCCCGAAGAGGGCCAAATGAGCCAGCCTAGCGACCTCCACGCTTTATCCCTGCGGCATCGCAATCACGCCTTCGCACTCGCACTCTCGAGTGTGCTCGTTGTCGCGGGCTGCTCCGAAGAGATCAGCTCTTGCGAGGACACGAACGCCTGTCAGCCGGTGCCGAGCGCGGGAACGGGTGGCAGCTCTGGCTCCGGGGGCGCTAGTGGCCTCGCCGGCGTTGGCCTGGGCGGCGGCTCGGGAAATGGAGACCGGCACGGCCTAGACGGAGGCGCTGGCGGTCGCGAGTCACCACCCGATACTTCACAAGCGGCAGGAGCCGGTGGCGAGGGCGGCACGAGCGACGCGCTCGGGATCGACGGAGGCGCTGCCGGCGACGGGGGATCCGCGATCGCCTGCGACGACACGCGTAGTCCAGTGAATGAGATGTGCCGCGTCAGCGAAGAGGTCGCCATCTTCGTCTCGCCGACGGGAGACAACACCCACGCGGGCACCCGCGACGCGCCGCTGGAGACCCTCACCAAAGCCATCGAGCTCGCCGCTGCGGCCGGCAAGGCCGTGATCGCGTGCACGGGCACGTTTCAGGAAAACATCACGATCCGAGGCGACACTCAGGTGAAGCTCTACGGCGGCTTCGCTTGCGGCGATGGTTGGCGAACCGGTGCTGCGCGGACGCGCGTTGCACCCCAGCAAGGGATCCCGCTTACCATCGAATCCGCGTCCGCTCCTGTGCTCGTCGAGGGCGTCGATTTCATTGCTCCGGACGCAACAGTGCTCGGCCAAAGCAGCATCGCGGTTCGCTTGGTCGAGTCCGCAGACGTCACGCTGCGCAATCTGATGCTGAGCGCGGGCAAGGGCGCCGCCGGAGGTCGCGGGATCACCCTGCCTTTCACGCTTCCGGAGCCGGAGGCGTTGCAGGGCAATGCCGCCACCCGCACCATCTCGCGAGGTTGGGCCGAGACGGGAGGCCTACCCTGTTCGCTGATCTGCCCTTCTGGCCACCGCACCGTGGGCGGGCGGGGCGGCGACGGCGATCCGGACGGCTCTGCCCCGGGGGGCGCCACGCCAGGGCTACCCGGACTTCCGGATCATCAAGTCCCGGGCGGTAAAGCCGGCGCTCTCGCCCTGGAGTGCAACCTGGACGGGCGAGGTGGAAACGGCGCCGCGGCGCCACCAGCCAGCGACGGCGCAGGCGGAGCGGGCGGCCATGGGGGAGATCCGCAACTGGGCCAGGCCGGCGGTCTCGGAGGGCTCCCCTATCGCTATCCAAGCTTTGCGTGCGCCG
>DASQDA010000331.1:0-6101 GCA_035634435.1 Polyangiaceae bacterium | reverse complement strand
CGCTCGGGGAAACAGGTTGCGCCGGGGTCCCGTCCTGGGGCGCGCTTGGTGCCGTCGAAGGAGGCACGCCGTCGACCGGCGGAGTAGCGTCTGGTTGGGTCAGGCTGGGAGGCGGCGGCAACGCACCGGGTTTCAGGGCGGGCTCACCCGGCGCACGCGGGCGCAGCGTGACCGGCGGTGCCGCGCTCTGACCGACCGGGTTCAGCGCGAGCTCCACCGTCTGCACTGCCGGCTCGCAGCGGGAGTTGTCGACGACCAGAAGCTTCGTCGATGCGGTCTGATAACCCGCCTGTTCCGCTCTGACCGTGTAGGCACCCCGCGGCAGGGCGGCATGGTAGCAGGACGGAAACCGCGTTTCGGAGCCATCGTCGGCGCGCGCCACCACGCTGGCCCGGCAGGTACGCTGACCCGTGGCTCCGTCGAAGACCGTCACTTCGACAGGGTCATAACAGCCGGCAGTCACCGCCGCGGTCGTGACCATTGCGGCTCCGGCACCTGCGGCGATGCCCAGCGAACAGCCGCCAGTGAGCAGCAGCCCAAGGCTCATCAGGGTTCCGAGGCGGCGCCGGTTTCGCGCTTGCATGTGGGATGGTTTACCACCACGAGACCCATCGCGCCGCAGCAGAGGTGCGACTTGTCCGCGGTTGTCGCCTGTCCACCTGCGCTGTCATGTGTCGGAGGCCGCACGCCAACCGTGACAGCAAAGTCAGCCTGAAATGCCTGTCCGCTGGAATGTTATAGGCGAAAGGCCGCTGTCTGCGGAGTGGCACAGCGGCTGCAGTGTTGACGAGCGAATCATGGCTGCTTTCGCCCGCTTCCTGCTCTGGACCTTGGTCCTTCTCGCTCCGGGCGGTGTGTTGCTCCTGCCGTTGCTCGCAGCCGACGCCCTGCGCGTCAAGGCCAGAGCGGCAGGCGCCGTGGCGAATCCGACCGAGCGCTGAGCTCGCTCCCGCAGGAAAGGCCGCGGGGAGCGGCGTGCGCGATCGAGCGCGCCCGGCGTGGGGATCTCGCCTTTGGCCGGCGCCCTCGCCACGAGCAGGGCTGGCAGCCGACGCGCGATGGCCCGCAAAGCCGCCCTAGTCGGCAAGGCACGAAGCCTGCTCCACGTCGCCTGGGTGCTGCGGATATGCGGCCTCAGGGAGAACGATCATGAGCGAGGATAGAAACAAGAAGAGTGCGATCCGTGAGGTGCTTCACGGGATCGAAAAGACCTATGGCCAAGGAGCCATCATGCAGCTGGGAGACGGGACCATCGAGCCAATCCCGGTCATTCCGAGCGGTTCGCTCGCGCTGGACGAGGCGCTCGGAGTCGGGGGCTTTCCACGTGGGCGCATCGTCGAGGTCTTCGGTCCGGAATCGAGCGGCAAGACGACCTTGGCACTGCACGCCATTGCCCAAGTGCAAGCGCTCGGCGGGATCGCCGCGTTCATCGACGCGGAGCACGCGTTCGATCTTCGCTACGCCCGTGGCATCGGCATCGAGCTGGGCAAGCTTCTGGTCTCACAACCCGATTGCGGTGAGCAGGCTCTCGAAATCGTCGAGATGCTCACGCGCTCGGCGGCCATCGATCTGGTGGTTATCGACTCGGTTGCGGCCCTGGTGCCCAAAGCCGAGATTGAAGGGGACATGGGAGACTCACACATGGGACTGCAGGCGCGCCTCATGAGCCAGGCCCTGCGCAAGCTCACGGCCATCGCGAGCAAGACGAACACCACCTTGGTTTTCATCAATCAATTGCGACAGAAAATTGGCGTGGTCTTTGGCAACCCCGAAACCACGCCGGGCGGCAACGCCTTGAAGTTCTACGCGAGCGTACGCCTCGACGTGCGGCGCATCGGCAAGATCAGCCTGGGCGAGACCGCAGTCGGTAATCGCACGCGGGTGAAGGTCGTCAAGAACAAGGTGGCGCCGCCCTTCACGGAAGCCGAGTTCGACATCCGCTGGGGCACGGGAATCGACGCCGGCGCCGACCTGGTCGAGGTTGCGCTATCGGCGGGGGTGCTGGACAAGAGCGGCTCGCACCTCAGCTTCGCCGGCAAGAGTCTCGGTCAGGGCCGTGACCGCACTCGCGACGTGCTGCTCACGACGCCCGAGCTCCTGAACGCAGTGCGTTCGGCAACGCTCGAGGCGCTGCCGTCACAGCAGCGGCGGTTCGCGCCAGCCGCTTGACAGCGCGCGTGAGCGCGCGCCCGCGAGGCCACCAGCGAGCCAGAAGTAGCAAGCGTTACTTCTGGGACGGAGCGGGGGCTCAGCTCCCGCTCGGATACCATTCCCGCAGGCGCACGTCGATTTCGGGCGTGGTCGCCAGCGCCTGTTTGAACACGCCGAGGTCCGAGCCGCGGTAGTGGTACGGATAGACTACCTTCGGACGGAAGGCCTTCACGCATTCCGCCGCTTCTTCCGGCGGCATCGTGTACGGCAAGTTCATGGGCACGAAGGCGATATCGATTGCCTGCAGTGCCCGCATTTCTTGCGTGCACTCGGTGTCGCCGGCAATGTAGATGCGCTTACCGCCCCAGGTGAGCACGTAGCCGTTGCCACGACCCTTCTCGTGGAACACGGCACCCGGCTTGGGACCGCGTTGCAAATTGTACATCGGCACGGCCAGCAGCGAGATGCCTCCAACGGCTCGAGTCTCACCATTTTTGAGGATCTCGGCCTCGGCGGCCTTCTCGGCGACCACAGCCGGCACCACGAGCTGCGTTGCCGGGGTCTGCACCGCGCTGATGGCGGCGGCGTCATAGTGGTCCTGGTGAATATCCGTGACGAGAATCAGATCCGCTTTCGGCGCCTGCGCGAAAAGCTCACTCTTGTAAGGATCCACGTAGACCTGCAGCGTGCCGAGCTCGAGCCGAAAGCTGCCGTGATGGATAGGCACGATCCGGAGCTCGCCTTGGCTCGTCGCGTACACGTCGGCGCTCGCGCTGGTGATGCCGGTAGCGGCGGAGCTCGGGGGCGCGCTGACGGAGCTGCGTGCAGCCGAAGGTTTGGTGGCGACGGCTGCATTCCTGTCCGGCTGCGTCGCCGGGGTTGGCTCGCGGCTCGTCTGTTTGCTGCAACCGGCGCCGAGCAAGCCCAGCGCGCAGCCGAGGAGCGCTGAGAGGCTGGCGCCTGCGCGGTGCGCCGCTGTTCGATTTCGATGCCGCTTCATAATTCATGCTCCTATCGCATTTTGCGCGACGCGACCGGGACGGGCCAACGCGTCGGTACGCATGCATGGTGGCACACCCACCTGGTCGCAAGACTGGGCTAATTGGCGCGCAAAGCGCGGCTTTCGCGCGTGTGACGCCGGGCTCCAGCGCGAGCACGCGGCGCACGCCAACGCGCTCGTGAGCGGGAGCACGCGCGCTGGCCATGGCGAAAACACACATTCCCTTCTAACCTCCCTGGGTAGCTTGGAGAACACATCGGTGCTGAGTCGGCAAAACGAAGTTTCGAGACGTTGCTTGCAGCGAGTCGTCGCGGCGGGGCTTCCACTGCTCGTGTTGCTGGTGGGTTGCTCCGGTTCTGCTGCGTCCGGCCAACCTGGTGCTGGCGGGCCCAGCGTCGGCGGCGGCAGCGGGGGCTCCGCCCAAGGAGGCCGTGGGGGCTCGGGCGGTCAGCTGCCTGGAGAGGCGGGAAGCAGCGGTAGCAGTGTTGGCGCAAGTGGCGGCAGTGGGGGCCATGCGGGCAACGGCGGCAGTGGGGCGACGGGCGGACCCGGCGGCTCAGGCGGTAGCTCTGGTGCCGATGCTGGAGCTGGGGGAGCCGCGGTCGGTGGAAGCGGCGGCGCAGGCGGAACAGCAGGCAATGGCGGTGCTTCCGGCGGCGCCGCTGGGGCGTTGGCAGCGGGAGGCGCGATTGCCGTCCTGAATCCAGCGGCTCCGCCTAAGGCGCTGACCCTGAGCGGTTCGCTCGGGGCGCACGATCCGACGATCATCCAGTCGGGCACCACGTATTATCTTTTCCGCACGGGTACCAACATCCCCGTCAAGCGCTCGACGGACTTGCTCAACTGGCAGGAGGCAGGCCGCGCATTTGCAACGCAGCCGGCGTGGATGGCAGCCTCGGGCGTCCCGTTCGATTCCAACAACACGATGTGGGCGCCGGACGTGTCGTTCTTCAACGACCAGTACCACCTCTACTACTCGGTTTCGGCCTTCGGTCAGAACAGCTCCTGTATCGGCCATGCCACGCGCGCGAGCCTCGAAACGGGTGCTTGGGAGGACCAAGGCAGCGTCATCTGCACGACCTCGCAGAGTAACTACAACGCCATCGATCCCAACATCGTGCTGGACACCAGTGGCACCCCTTGGATGTCCTTCGGCAGCTTCTGGAGCGGCATCCAGCTGATCCGGCTCACTCCGACCGGCGCTCGCGATGGCACCGAGATCACGAGGATCGCTGGCGGGCGGCCGAGCCCCAACGCCATCGAAGCGCCGGTGATCGTGAGGCGTGGAGCTTTCTACTACCTGTTCGTTTCTTTCGATCTTTGCTGCCAAAACGCGAACAGCACCTACAAGCTGGCGGTAGGACGCGCCAGCGAGGTGCAGGGGCCGTATGTCGACAAAGCTGGAACTGACATGTTGAGCGGCGGCGGGACCGTCTTCCTGCGCGGCAGTGAAGGCAACCGAACAGACACCATCCCGTATGCGGCTGTCGGCCATAATGCCATCCTGCTCCGCGGCAACGAGGCCTTCAACGTGTACCACGCCTATCCCGAGACCGGCGGAGGCGCCGTCTTGCGCATCGCCGAGCTCGCATGGGACGCAGAGGGCTGGCCCGTTTCGGGCGGACCCTGAGCGTGCAGGCTCCGCGATTCGGACGGGCGCTGACCGCTGTCGCGGCCCGGGGGGTTGAGCAAGCACGATGAGCGAGCTCTTCGCACCGGGCTATGCCGTGACGCGCACCAAGCGTCGGCGGTTCTTGTGGGCAGCCTGGTGGACGGAGCCGCCCAGACGCGAGCCGTTTCGTAAGCCCGACGCGGCTCGAGGAGGCGCGCGCAGCCTGGAAGAGGCCCGCGCGCAGGCGTTCGCGGCAGCGAAGCAGCCACTGGTGGAGCTAGACCCGACCTTCGCGCGTGCCTGGGCACGTGTGTTGCGCGGCGAGGCGCCATGGCCCGAGCGCGGAGCGTCCGCCTCCGAGCACGCCCACCTGCCGAACGCTTGCGCATCGCCCGTAGCCGCGCCGTCCGTCTGGAGCGTGCTCGGACTGAACGCGCAGGCTAGCGCGATGGACGTGTTGCGCGCCTATCGCCAGCGAGCCCTCGTGGTGCATCCGGATCGCGGCGGCGACGCAGCCAGCTTTCGCGCGTTGCACGCAGCCTATACGGAGGCGTTGCGCCGCCTCACGCGCAAGCCCGGCCGCCGCCGCAGTTGACGCGCTCGCTTCCTGCTCACTCCGCGGCGGTGCCAATCAGCTGCACCAGCTCATCGACGCTGAGCTTGCCCGCTGCATCGCCGCCCTCGAGGAAGGCCTGCGCGAGGTCATGCTTCTTCGCGTGCAGCGACAGCATGCTGTCCTCGATGGTTTGACGGACCACCAGTCGGTAGACGGTGACGGGTCGCTCCTGACCGATGCGGTGCGCGCGATCGGTTGCCTGGGACTGCACGGCAGGGTTCCACCAGGGATCGAGGTGGATGACGTAATCGGCGGCGGTCAAGTTCAACCCCAAGCCACCTGCCTTCAAGCTGATCAAGAAGAGGCTGGCGCTGCCGTTCTGAAACGCCTCGATCCGCGTCTGGCGCGTCGCTTTCGGCGTTGCACCGTCCAGGTACTCGTAGCTGATACCTCGTTCATCCAGGCGTTCGCGTATCAAGCTCAGGAAGTCCACGAACTGGCTGAACACCAGCGCTCGATGCTGGTTGTCACGCAGCTCTTCGACCAGGTCGAGAAACGTCTCCACCTTGGAAAACTCGCTCGGCGCGTCCGGAAAGACCAGCGACGGATGGCAGCAGAACCTGCGCAAGCGCATGATCTCCGCCAGCACCTCGAGCTTGTTCTCACGCTTGCCATGGGACGTGTAGAGCTTCTCGTGAATCTGCTTGCGCAGGAGCGCGTAGCGCAGCGACTCGTCGGCCGTCAGGTGCACGTCGTGTTGCACCTCGGTCAGCGGCGGCAGA
>DASQDA010000330.1:0-9657 GCA_035634435.1 Polyangiaceae bacterium | reverse complement strand
GAGGAACAAACCAAGACTTCCTCCTGCGACTTCTTCATTCCGAGCGAGAAGATCGGCACCACCCGCCTTCCGGTGGTGGTGGGCGACCGGACGTCGGTGGCGGTGGTCATTCCACCGAACGCGCGCGGCTACATCGAGATCCCGGGTCAGCCGCGGATGTCGTTGGACGAGGTGCGTCCGCGGGCGCAGCCAACCGCGGAGGTCACGGGCGGTCATCAGGTTGGACTTCCCGGCGGCGGCAAAGCCCGCATCGAAATCGGCGACTTCGTGTTCCAGGTTGCCGCCGTCAACGCCGGCAAGCCCATGAAGCGAGGTGTGGGGACGGGTTGGGACTGGACTGTCGCTTCGTACTTCGGGCTTTCGTTGCTCGTTCACGGCGGCTTGATCGCCGTCATGGCTTTCTTCGTGCCTCCGATGGGTCTCACGGATGACGAGGACCTGGACAAGGACCGCCTGTATCTGATGCAGCAGTACCTCGACGCCGCGGCTGAGCGCGAGCAAGAGGAAAAAGAAGCCGAGGTTGTCGAGGAGTCCGCCGATAACAAGGAAGGCGGCACTGGAACCCGCGCCAAGGGCGAGGAGGGTTCCATGGGTAATCCGACCACCAAGGCAACCAATAAGCGGTACGCCGTGCAGGGGCCCAAGGACAACCCAGATCCGCATATCGCACGCCAGGCCGCTCTGCGCGAGGCGATGGAATTCGGCATGATCGGTCTGCTGAATACCGGTGCAGCCGGCGACCCGAACGCGCCGACCGCTCCCTGGGGTCGTGACACATCGCTCGGCTCCGACGAAATCAGCGCCCGCGGTAACATGTGGGGCGACGAGATCGGCGACGCTTTCGGCGCTGGTGGTCTCGGTCTATCGGGTATCGGCGAAGGCGGCGGCGGGCGCGGCGAAGGCATCGGCTTGGGCAACATCGGGACGCTTGGCCATGGTGCCGGTACTGGCACTGGTCAGGGTTTCGGTGCCGGTCACGGTCGTCTCGGTGGTTCGCATGCGACACGCTCTCCCAAGGTGCGCATGGGTGCGACGACCGTCAGCGGTCGTCTGCCTCCCGAGGTCATTCAGCGTATCGTGCGCCAGAACTTCGGTCGGTTCCGTATGTGTTACGAGCAGGGGCTCGGGCGCAATCCGAACCTGGAAGGCCGCGTATCGGTGCGTTTCGTCATCGGACGCGACGGCTCGGTATCCAACGTCGCCAATGGTGGCTCCGATCTGCCGGACAGCGGCGTCGTGAGCTGCGTGGTCTCCGCGTTCTATGGATTGAGCTTTCCGCAGCCCGAAGGTGGCATCGTGACGGTGGTCTATCCGATCATGTTGGCGCCGGGCTGAGCCCGAATCCGCGAATCTGGAAAGACGGCGCGCGCGGGCTAATCCGTGTGCGCCGTCGGTGTTTGGCGCACGTCGGGAGTGGGCGGGCAACGACCCCGATCACACTGATTTAGCGCCAGGACTGTAGCGAGTTGCGCCTTTACTTCACGAGGGGCGTGCGCCTATGCTCAGCCCGCTTTCGAAGCAGCCTTCGCGACGGGCGAAGTCGAAATGGGATGCCTGCTCGCCTCTGGCGAGTGGGACTAAGCCGAGAAGGCGAACTGCCACTACAGTCGAGCGTGCCGAGGAATCCCGCGTGGGATGTTGAGAGAGGTAAAGCTTGCGATGAATGTCTGGAAGCTCACGAACGTTGCCGTGCTCACCTTGGGCTTGCTCGCCGCTGCCGGGTGTAGTCGCGATCACATCGAGGCTATCAATCTTGCGAACGAGGGTGACCAGTCCGTCCGGGTCAATGTCGAGGGAGCGATCCAGAAGTACGAGCAGGCCATAGCGCTCGACCCGACGAACCACCGGATCCGCTGGAAGCTCGCGGCCGCGTACGAGAAGAAGGAGGACTGGGACAAGATGGCCTCCACGCTGGCCAGTGCGCTCCAGGTCGCTCCGGACTTCGCCAACTACTGGTACAAGCGTGGTCACGCGCTGATCATGCAGGCGGAGACGGGCAATCCCGACGCTTACGAGCAGGCCAAGGAGCCGCTCAAGAAGTGTATCGAAAAGGACCCGAATCTCGCCGATTGCTACCACCTGCTGGCCGAGGCCTACTTGTGGACGGACGATGAGCAGGCGGCCATCGAGAACTACCAGAAGGCCATCGAGCACGACCCGACCAAGTCGTTCTTCTACCCTCCGCTCGCCGAGCTTTATCTGAACCTGCGGCTCAACGATGAGGCGGAGAAGGTGCTCAAGGAAGGCACGCGTCTGGTCCCCCAGAACGAGAAAAACAATCCGAAAATCTACAGCATGTACGTGCTGTTAGCTTCGGTGGCCCAGACCAAGAAGGACAAGGCCGGCCAGCTCGCAGCGATGGAGAGCGCAGCGCCTTTTGCTGGCGACGCCAATCCGGAGTTCGCGTTCAACCTGGGCAGCACCTACGCCGTCATGGATCCTCCTCAGAAGGACAAGGCCGTCCGTCTGCTCGATCAGTTCACCAAGAAGGTGTGCCGCGGGGCGCAGGCGCAGAAGTTCAAAGAGCAGTGCGAAGAGAGCGCCTCCCTGGTGCAGAAGCTGGGGAATTGATCGACTCACGAATGTCGGCGGTCTCTCGTAGAGCAGCGTTCGTCCATGGCTCCCGCGTAGGTCTTTGTTGCACCTGCGGCAGGGTGACCGGAAGCCTGCAGGGGGCGTCTGCAGACGCCTCATCCCGCCGGGTAGGCAGCGTTGCAGCGTGATTCCCGCTCCGGCCTCGAGCAGTTTCGCCCCATGCGCCGCCACGGCTCGATTTCGTATTTCAGGATTCGTTGAGTGCGCTCGGTCGACCGGCGTGCGTTCCACCGCTCTCTTTGGCGATCGCCGGCTGGCGGTCCCAGAAATTGCGGAATGCACATCGACGACGGCGTACTAAATGTCAAATGTCAGGCGCGCACTGTTTCGCGACGGGCGCTTGAAACCGAGTTTCATTGGCTCACTGCTCGCGGCGCGAGCGGGCAGGCGCCTCTCAAGTAAGATTTGCCCGAGGGAGCATGGATCTAGAGCAGCGAGTTAGGCAGCTAGAGGGCTATCACGACTGGCAGGGCGTCGTGGAGGCGCTCGAGCAAGCGGTCCTCGGCGCGGACGACGCCACCAAGAAGGCCGAGGCCCACCTGCGGCTTGGCCGCATCTTGTACGCGCAGTTTCTGCAGGGCGTTCGTGCGCTCAAGCACTTCCAGGACGCCTACAAGCTCAACCCGGCCTACGTCGGGGCGCTGGGCGAGGCGAGGTCCATTTACTGGGAGCTCGGCAAGCTCAACATGGTTCAGAAGCTGCTCGAGCTGCAGCTGAAGAACACCCAGGATCCCGACGTCCGCGCGCAGCTCTCCGCCGAGCTCGGTGACGTGTTGTGCGATCTGGGCGACTACGAGCGAGCACGCGATGCGTACACGCGCGCGTTGCAGGCGCCCGGTACCGCCGGGGTCGAGGAGCGGCTCGCTGACGTTCAGGTCAGCTCGGGTGATGGCGAAGCCCGCACTTCCGCAACGCTGCGCGAGGCAAACGCCGCCACCGGCTCGCGCGCTGCCGCATTGCTGTTGCGAGCAGCTCGACTGGCGCGTCGCTTCGCTCCAGCGGAGCTGGAGTCGATCCTGGCGCAGGCCTATGCCGCGGACCCGACCAACGCGCACATCGCGGCGCTGTACGAGGGACTGCTGATCGAGGGGCAGCGGCCGGATGTCATCTGGGAGACGCAGCAAGCAACCCTGAAGAAAACTCCCGCCCCTGCCGAACGCGCGCTGCTCGCGCATCGGTTTGGCGCGCGCTGGGTGCTGCGCCACCAGAACACCGAGCTCGGATCCCAGCTGCTCGAAGAAGCCTTGCGCAGTGATCCGACGCGTGAGGAGCCCTTCACCTTTTTGCGCGATCTCTACGGCACTCGTGGTGGCGACTGGGAGCGCGTCATTCGCCTGGCCGATGAGCTGTCCGACCGCGGCAACCTCGGTCAGGGGGGCGCACATCTTCTCTCGCTCGGCGGCCTTGCCGCCTGGAAAGAGCGCGGCGATCTCATCCTGGCCAAACGCTTTTTTCAGCGGTTGGCCCAGGTCGAGCCGCAGAGCCCCGCGCTGGCTGCCTTCGAAGCACAGATTGGTGAGAAGCTGAACGGGGGCACAGCGACGACTGCCCGCTCTCAAGAACTGCCCATCGTCATCCCAAGCGCCGTTGGCGCGGCTTCGGCGTTCGCGGCGGCCCCCGCCGTTGCTGGGCGCGCGGCTGCTGCTTCGGCCTTTGCGGCGGCCCCTGTTGCCTCGGCTCGCGTCGCGGCGGCGACAGCCACTCCGCTTCCCGTGTCTACTCCGACGCCGGTACCGGTGTCGACGACGACCCCCATCCCCACGCCCATACCGAGCGCGGCGCGCGCGCCGGCCTCAAGTGCTCGCCTCGATACACCGCAGCCAAGCCCGGCCGCGAGCCGCCCTCCGAGCGTAGCGCCCGCGTCAGCGCGTCCGTACACCGCACCGCCCGCTTCGGGTGGCTCCGAGGACAGGGCCATCGCCGACCTGCGTGAGAAGCTACACCAGCAGGAGTCGGCCAAGCGTTACCACGAGTACGTCAAGACGCTGTTGCTCCTGGGCGACGCCATCTCCGATCCCGACGAGCGCGAGACGTTGTACGCCCGCGCGGCGGAGCTCTACGTCAGCAAGTTCTCCAACCAGGCGGAGGCGGTCAAGGCGTACGAGAAGGTGCTGGAGGTCAATCCAGCCAACGGCGCCGCCATCGCTTACCTGCGCGAGATGTACGAGAAGCGTCGCGATTGGGAGAAGCTCATCCAGCTCAACATTCGCGAAGCCGAGACGCTGGATACGAGCGCCGCGCGCGCCAGCAAGTTCAAGCAGATCGCGGCTCTCGCCATGGAGCGCGTCAAGAAGCCGGAGGTCTGCATCGATCTCTGGCGGGTGGTGCTCGACAACGATCCGGACGACGTTGACGCGCTGAACGCGCTCTCGCAGCTCTACGATCGAGCTC
This sequence comes from Polyangiaceae bacterium, assembly GCA_035634435.1. Taxonomy (GTDB): domain Bacteria; phylum Myxococcota_A; class Polyangia; order Polyangiales; family Polyangiaceae; genus PMG-095. The sequence goes on along the minus strand of DASQDA010000330.1, from coordinate 4,671 downwards.
GCGACTATCCCAACCTGGCGGACGCTTTGCAGCGTCTCGCCGAGCTGACTGACGACACCGCACAAAGGGTCGAGCTGCTCAACAAGCTCGGTCAAGTGGCTGGTGACCGGCTCAAGGACGAAGAACGGGCGGTGGACGCCTATCGCATGTTGCTCGTCCTGCAGCCGGACGATCGTCGCGCACAAGAGCAGCTGAAGAAGCGCTACGTCACCCTGGGGCGCTGGGACGACCTGGAGGTCTTCTACGCGGACACCGGCAAGTGGGACGAGTTCATCCGTGTGCTCGAGAGCAACGAGAGCCGCGCGGTCGACAACGCGCAGCGCATCGGCATGTTGATGAAGATCGCCGAGCTGTGGGTGACGCAGAAAGGCAAGCTCGATCGGGCAGCGCGCGCCTACGAGAAGGTCTTGGCTCTGGACCCGGAAAACCGGGACGCCGCCGAGCGCCTGACGCCGATTTACGTGAACGCGAACAATCCGAAAGGGTTGAGCAGCGCCATCGAAGTCAAGCTGAGCCACGCCACCGATCCCGACGAGCGGCTCGCTCTGCTGCGCGAGGTCGCGGCGTTGTACGAGACGCGGCTCAATGAGAAAGCCAAGGCGTTCGAGCGCTATTTGTCGGCGTTCGCGCTCGCACCGGGTGACGACCGCAGCCAGGCCGACGTCGAGCGCGCTGCGCAAGTGACCGGGCGCTGGGAGGACGTGATCCAGGCCTACCGCGCGGCGATTAAGCGCGCGGACGCCGACGGCGATCTGGCCATCGCCAACGCTTTGCGACTGCGGGTCGGTCGTGCTTTGGTGGAGGACGGTCAGCGCGTCGACGACGCGCTGGCGGAGTACCGCGCGGTTTACGAGAGCGACCCCGACAACACGATCGCGCTCGCCGCGCTCGAGCGGCTGTATCGGCAGGCTCAGCGCTGGCCCGACCTCCTGGACGTGTACGTCAAGAAGCAGGAGCTCGCCGAGAGCCTGCAAGAGCGGCGCTCGATCCTGTTCGAGATCGCGCGGCTTCAGGAAGAGCAACTGGACGATCGGCAAAGTGCCATCCAGTCGTACACGGCGGTGCTCGATGATGCTCCGTCGGATTACGCAGCGCTGGCGGCGCTCGATCGGCTCTACTCGGCCAGCGGAGAGTGGGACCAATATGCGGACGTCCTACGCCGGCGTATCGAGCTCGAGTCCGACGAGCGCGTGCTGGTGGATCTCAAGTACCGCCTCGCCGAGACCCAGCATCAACGCCTGGGTGACGAGCTGGGCGCCCTGGAGAACTATCGGGAGATCCTGGTGCTCGATCCGCAGCACGAGGGCGCTCGCTTGGCGCTCGAGCGCATGCTCCGGAACAAGACGCTGCGCGGTGAGGCCGCGCAGATTCTCGAGGACATCTACGAGAGCCGCGGCGATTGGGAGCGACTGATCAACGCGCTCGAGATCTTGGCCCAGACCGCCGAGAGCTCGCCGCGCCGGGTGGAGATCTTCCGCAAGATCGCCGCGACGGCCGCCGGGCAGCTGGGTGCTTTGGACCGCGGGCTCGAGGCGCAGGCTCGCGCTTTGAAGGAGGACCCTTCGCAGGCGGAGACGCGCACCGAGCTGGAGGCGCTGGCCCAACGATCCAACGCTTGGGACGCTCTGATCGCCATCTACAATGACGTCGCGACCGAGGTGCGTGATCCCGAGCTCTCGCGCGAATACTGGATGCGCTTGGCCTCCATCGAGGAACGACTCGGGAAGGTCGACGAAGCGGCGGCGAGCTACGAGCGGGTGCTCGCGCTCGACCCCGCCGATGACGAAGCGCTGGCAGCCATGGACGCGCTTTACCGGCGCACTGCGCGCTGGGACCAGCTGATCGGCGTCTTCCGCCGGCGCATCGAGCTGTCGCAGGATGGGCTGCAGAGCGAGGCGCTCTACGGTCAAATGGCGCAGGTTTACGAGGAGAAGCTACGCCAGCCCGACGATGCAATTCTCGCTTACCGGGAGGTCTTGGCGCTCGATCCGACCAGCAACGTCGCGCTGGCGGCCCTCGACGGCTTGTTCACGCGACAGGCCATGTGGGAGGAGCTGGCCGAGAACCTCGACACGCAGCTCGGCTTGGCGGACACGGAGGCAGAGCAGCTCTCGTTGATGCTCAGGCTGGCTGCGTTGCGCGAGCAGCAGATGGGGCAACTGGACGCCGCGATCGATGGCTACCGCCAGGTGCTCGAGCGCGATCCGGCGAACACCGAGGCGCTCTCCGCGCTGGAACGCCTGAGCCATCAGGACGTCAACACCTTCTCGATCGCGGAAATCCTGGAGCCGCTGTACCGCAGTCAGGGCGACTACCAGAAGCTCATCGGTGTTTACGAGGTGCAAGTTGCACGCGCCAACGACACCGATCGCAAGGTCGAGCTCTTGCAGCAGATCGCGTCGCTGTACGAGGAGTCGGCGTCGGATCTCACGTCGGCGTTCGATACCATGGCGCGCGCCTTGGCGGTGGACCCCGGCAACGAGGCCACACAGGAGAGTATCCACCGCCTTGCAGCCGCCACCCGTCGCGATCAGGACCTTGCTCGGGTGTTCGAGGAGCTAGCGAGCGAGCAGCGCGAGCCGGAGCTAGGCAGTGCGCTCTACGCCTCCGCCGCACGCATTTACGAGCAGCAGATCGGCAACGTCGACCGCGCTGTCGAGCTCTATCGCAAGGTGCTGTCCATCGATCCCACCAACCTGGGAGCCGCGGAGGCGCTGGAAACGCTGTTCCAGAACGCCCAACGCTACGCGGACATGTCGCTGATCTTGCAACGCAAGGCCGACATTCTGGAGGACGTGGATGCCAAGAAGGCAGCGTTGTTCCAGGCCGCCACCCTGGAGGAAGACGTGCTCGGGCGCCACGAGCATGCGATTGGCGCCTACCTCAAGATCCTCGAGATCGATCAGGAAGATCTGCGCAGCATCGACGCGCTGATCCAGCTCTACCTCGCGCTCTCCCGCTGGGAGGAGTTGCTTTCGGTCTATTCGAAGAAGGCCGAGCTGCTGCTGGACCCCGAGGAGAAGAAGCTGATTCTCTATCAGGTGGGCGCGGTGCACGAGCGCGAGCTCCACGACGTGACGCGTGCCATTGACACCTATCAGCGGGTGCTCGAGCTCGACCCCGATGACCTCACGGCGCTGGGCCGCCTCGACGTGCTGTATCAGAGCGCGGGCAACTGGCAGGAGCTGCTCAACGTGTTGCAGCACGAAGCCGAGCTCACGGAGGATTCAACCGAGGCGGTCAGCTACCAGTACCGGATCGCCGAGCTTTACGAGCGGCACCTGGGCGACAGCGACCGTGCAGTGGAGCTCTATCGCGACATTCTGAACGTGCAGCCGGATCATCGCCCGACGCTTCAGGCCCTCGAAGGCATGAAGAACGGGACGCAGAACCCGCTCGCGGCCGCCGCCGTGCTCGAGCCAGTCTACGAGTCGATGGGGGCCTGGCAGCAGCTCATCAGCGTGCTGGAGGTGCAGGTCCGGTACATCGACGACGCGTTCGCGCAGGTCGACCTGCTGCACCGTATCGCGCAGCTCTACGAGGACAGCCTCGGCGATCACAGACTCGCGTTCGATACCTATGCGCGCGCCGTGAGCATCGACAGCCAGAACGAAGACTCGCTCGGCGCTCTCGAACGGCTGGCCATGTTGACTGGTCGTTGGCCTGCCGTGGCCGAGCTGTACGACGCGGAGCTCGATCGGCTCGAAGAGGAAAGTGACCCGGCTCGCTTCGTGGATCTCGGGCTACGCGTCGCACAGCTGTACGAGGTGCAGCTCGACGACGTCGAGCAGGCAGTCGCGCGCTACCGGCGCGTGCTCGCGGCCGACCCCGAGAACCAGAGCGCAGTGCGCGCGCTCGATCGGCTGTTTACGCAAACGGAGCGCTGGCCAGATCTGGCGGGCATTCTCGCGCGGGAAGCCGAAATTGGGCAGACCCCCGACGAGATACTGCAGTTCAAGTACCGGCTCGGACTCGTCTATCAGCAGCGCATCGGTGACCTCGACCAGGCCATTCGTGCGTATCGCGAGGTGATCGGCGCTGCGCCGGAGCACGCCGAGACGCTGCGGGCGCTCGAGTCACTCTTCGAGAGCGGCACCAAGCAGCTGGAGATCGGTGAGATTCTCGAGCCGCTCTATCACGGCAGCTCGGAGTGGGAAAAGCTCATCCGGGTCCGTGAAGCGCAGCTCGAGCATATCCGCGATCCGGAGCAGCGGATCGCGATGTACCACCGCATCGCCGAGGACGCGGAAGAACGCCTGCTGGATCCGGTGCTGGCGTTCGAGGTTCACGTCCGAGCCATCAAGGAGAGCCCGCTCGACGAGCGCGTCGGTGAAGAGATCGAGCGTTTGGCGGCCATGCTCGATGGCGGCTGGGAGCAGCTCGCCAATGCTTACGCCGACGTTCTGAGCATCGAGGGCATGGACGCCGAGACGCAGTCGGTGATCGGCAAGCGCTTGGCGCGCCTCTTCGAGGAGGAGCTCGCCGACGTCGCGAAGGCCGAGGAGACCTACCGCTACGTTCTCACCGTCGTTCCGCACGAGGCCGACGCGCTGGCCAACCTGGACCGCATCTATAGCTCGCTCGAGCAATGGGAGGAGCTGGCTGGGGTGCTCGAGCAGCGGGCAGTCGCTGCCCAGGACGCTCACGAGAAGGTCGAGCTCTACACGCGTC
>DASQDA010000329.1:0-3726 GCA_035634435.1 Polyangiaceae bacterium | reverse complement strand
CCCCGCGCAACGACTCACTAAAACAAGAACGGGCGTCCCTCGTGTGCACCGCTGTCGGACACGAGCGCTACTGCGTACTTAGTGAGCTTGCGAAAGCTGCGGTCATCGGCAGCTATGACGCTTTCGATAAAGGCGGTAGCTGCCCGCTTTTTCGGCCCGTGATGAGCCGCTGGCGTTCTGCGCCATTCCGAGCTCTGCTTCGGCTCGTAGGAGGATTGCGGCGCTACTCGCCTTCGACTGCACTAGAAGCGGTACACCACTTCGGTCATCTCTTCCGAAAGTCCCACAGCCGGTCAGCCTCAGCGCCCGTGACCTGCGTTGGCATTTCAATCCAGACGGGATGCCCCCGAACGCCGCGGTTCGGACCGTAGTAGGCTCCTGAGCGGCTGTAGCGCGACGCATGCTGCAGGTCGTCCCACTGCATCCGCTCATTCTTGGCAGCCAGACTGCTGACGTTCACGACGCGGCTGCCTTCGGTCGGGGCCAGCGCCTCGTGCAGCAGCCCGGTGAGGGCGAAGTGCGCCAGGTGTTCGCCCGAGCCCTGATACGCTGCTATGGCAGCGACCGATTGACCAGCATGGACAAGCCGCCACGAATCTTCACCACAGCGTTTGGCGGCGTCTATCCGCTCTACGTGCAGAAGGCAGAGAGGAAAGGGCGGACGCGGGAAGAGGTGGACGAAATCATCGCGTGGCTCACGGGGTACAGCCGAGAGCACCTTCAGCACGTCATTGACTCCAAGGTAGACTTCCAAACGTTCTTTGCTCGAGCCCCCGCGATGAACCCGAACGTGGGGCTCATCAAGGGTGTGGTGTGCGGCGTGCGCGTGGAAGACGTTGCCGACCCGCTGATGCAGAGGATCCGCTACCTTGACAAATTGATCGATGAGCTCGCAAAGGGAAAGAAGATGGCGAGCATCCTCCGGCGGTAACCGCCCAGCAAAGCGCAGCGGGAGGAGCCGCGATTCAAAGAAGCCGCGGCTGGCGCCATGAGCTCTTGACCAGATGAGAGCCGCAAAGCCGCACGGCAAGGCTTGCGGCGTGCTCAAGGGGGCCGGGTCTGCCGCTGGGCCGCATCACGGCCGCAGGTGCTCCGCTCGCAGCTCCTCCATGTGCTTGGCCCACACGCGCGGTCCGCCTTCCTGCAGCTGGCGCAGGTGCTTGCGCGTGCCCGCGTCGAGCTTTTTGGCCTCCGGAACCCAGCGCGATCCCCAGGCGCCGATCTGCACGAGCACCGGCAGCAGCACGATCGCTTTCTCGGTCAGCGAGTAGATCGTCTTTTGCTTGTGCGTGGGGTCGTCGGCCTTCGTGAGCAGGCCGTGCTCGACGAGACGAGCAAGGCGTTCGGCGAGGATGTTCGAGGAGATACGTTCGTCGGACTGCAGCAGCTCGCGAAAGTGCCGTTTTCCCGCAAACATCATGTCGCGCAGTACGAGCAAGGTCCACGCGTCGCCAAAGATCTCCAGTGACAAGTTGATCGGGCAAAAGGAGCGCGGGTCCGTGGCGGGCATGAGCTGATTGCATTTTACAACCAGTCGTGTAGGCTGCCAACTGGTTGCAAAACGAAAGCACTGGACGAGGAGTCGACGATGTCGCTAGAGACCTACACTGGAAGCTGTCACTGTGGCGCAATCCGCTTCGAAGCGGACATCGACCTCGACGAAGGGTCGAACCGCTGCAACTGTTCATACTGTGCAAAGTCGCGTACTTGGTTCGCCTTCGCGAGAGGCGCGCAGCACTTCCGCCTCCTCGATGGCAGCGGCGTGTCGGAGTACCGCTGGACGCCGCCTGCTGAGCCCGAGCCGCATCTGACGTTCACTTTCTGCCGCACCTGCGGCGTCCGGACGTACGCGCAGGGCAACCTCGAATCTCTCGGCGGTACGTTTCACGCCGTCTCGGTGCCCGCGCTCGATCTCTCTCCCGAGCAGTTCGCAGCGATTCCGGTCCGCTACCTCAACGGCCGCGACGGCCGCTATGACGAAGCACCCGCCCATCCCGACGCGATCTAAGCGTCCGGATCAGCTAGCAGCTCGACCCGCTCGCGCGCCGCGGTCCCTGGCGCCGAGCTAGCTCACACCGGAACGTCTGGAGACGATCAGCAGGCTCTTTGGCGCGGGCGGGGTCGGCCAGGGCTCGTCAGTGTTGCGTTCCGCTTTGAGCCCAGCTGGCCCGCGATGAGGGCCTTCCGCGAGTCAACGGCGTGGCACCTCGCCTCGGCATACCCGGACCTGACAGGGCTCCCTCTGTAGCGCGGCATCTATCCGCGCAACCGGGGCACGCGGCGTGTCGATGAGAGGACCAAGAAGGAGATCTGCTCTCATGGACACCCGTTTCAGCCCCTCAATCGCATGTTATCCGCCTCCGCAAAGCTCCTGGCCCGAGACGCCGGTCAACGCCTCCCGTGCGAATGGAGGTGCCGAGGGCGCCTCCTCCGCATCCCAGCCCGCCCGCAGTGACGCCGCCGCCGGCGGCGCGCCCTCGATGTCTGGCGTCCACCCCGAGAAAGACAGCAACGCGGGGCCGTCATGCACCTTCCCGGTGCTGGGTGCCGTCGTGGACTGCGCGGTCGCAGCCGCAAGCCGCGACAAGAAACAGATCGCCGTGTGTGTCGCCTCCTCGGGTGCGGCGGTCGACTGTTTGGTCCAGCAATTCGCGAAGAAGTGAGCGGTCGGTAAATGATGGCTTCGACTGTGGTCGATGCGAGCGACGAGCCGAGCGAGCGCGACACTGCGCGTCACCTCAGGGCTGAATTTCGCGGATCGGCCTCCGACTACTTTCGCATCTGGATCGCCCATATGTGCCTCAGCGCGCTCACGCTCGGCCTTTACGCACCGTGGGCGGCGGTCCGGATGAAGCAGTACCTTTACACGCACACTCTGCTCGACGGGGAGCCCTTCCGCTACGACGCTCCGCCGTTCGTCATCCTGATTGGGCGCATTGTCACGACGGGCTTCTTCGCCGTGACCTATGGGATTGCATGGCTCGCGCCACAGCTGCAATGGGTGGTGTCGCTCTCGCTGCTACTCGCCTTACCGGCGATCGTCGTGCGCGCGAATCGCTTCGATGCGCGGTACACGGCCTATCGGAACCTTCGCTTCCGCTTCGCTGGATCGTACGGCGGTGCGCTCGGAAGCTTCTTCGGCGCGGCGTTGCTCGGCTGCACCTTGGTCGGACTGCCGTGGGCCTACCGCCGCGTAAAGCTCTATATGGTGCGCCAGTGGAGCTTCGGTGGCGTGCGAGCGCGGCTGTCTTTGCGCGCAAGGCGGCTGCTCGTGCCGTTCCTGATCGGAGGCATGCTTTGGGGCGCTGGCGCCGCCTGTGCGCTCGCGCTGCTCGTCTGGGGAATGCACGGACGAGAGCTCGTACCGAACTGGGTGCTTCCCGGCGTGATACTGCCGCTCTATCTAGGCCACCTTGCGGCGTTCTCGATCCTCCAGGCGAGCGCGGCCAACCTCGTGTGGCGGGGCACTCGGCTGGGGCCGCTGAGGTTCCGGTCCACGCTGCGGGCTCGCGATCTTGCGCTGCTTTATCTTACGAACGCGGCGGCGGTGCTCGCGTCGTTCGGGCTTTTGATCCCGTGGGCGACCGTGCGGCTGGCGCGCTATCGGGCAGCCCACTTGAGCGCGACGCTGTTCGGGGACTGGAGCGAGCTCTCGCAAGCGGAGAGCACGCCGATCGGAGCCGTGGGCAGTGAGATGGCTCAGTCGTTGTTCTTGGAAGTACCGGT
>DASQDA010000328.1:0-6248 GCA_035634435.1 Polyangiaceae bacterium | reverse complement strand
GCCAACGATAGCCCCCGCCAGGAAGAGCAGAGGCCGCGAGGACCACACCGCACAGGAGCTGCCCTGCGAGGTTGCCGACGCCGCTGGTCATCGCCGTCATCAGCGCATGTGAGCTAGCCCGCGCACCCGCAGGAGCCACCTCGTCGACGGCAATCTGTGCGGTGGTGGTGCCGCAGACGACGTTCACGCCGTGCAGGAGCTGCGCCCCGATCACCATGCTCGGCGGTGAGCCGATCACGTTGGCCAGGAAGCGCAGCGGCCACGCCAAGAAGCCCACGAGCAGCACCTGTCGCAGGGTGAAGCGCCGCAGCAGCATGGCGAGCGCTGGGAAGAGCAAGAGCTCGAGCGCCTGGGAAAGCGAAGAGGCCCGGCTTGCTACCGCCACGTCGAGCCCGAGGCCGGTCACTGCATCGGTGTAGAACAAGGGCCACAGCATGAAGTGAAACTGCAGGCACATGGCAGCCAACGCCGATGCCACCACCAGGGTGCGGAAGCTACTGCTGCGCAGCAGACCGAAGGCCTCGACCAGCACGAGCTTGCGTGTCCCTCTCGAGGTCGGAGGAGTTGCCGGCAACGTGAGCGCATAGCCGGCGACCAGCGCCGCGAGGACTGCGGCAAAGCGAAACGTCGACGCCGTGTGTGTCAGCTGTGCGGCGAGTGGCCCGAGCGCGGCCATGTAGGCGCTGGTGATCCACAACGTCAGGATCCAGCTCACCGCACCCCAGACGCGCGTTCGCCCGATCTGCCTGCCGTCCTTCAAGTGGTGAAACGCGATCGAGAGGCACAACACGACGGAAGGGCCGGTGAGCAACCCCACCATGGCCATGGCGAGCATCACTTCGCCCAATGTGTCGGCGCGCGCGGCGAGCAATAGGGCCATCACCCGCAACACGTTCACCGCAGTCAGTGACCATTCCGCGCGCAGCAGGCGATCAGCGACCCAGCCGACCAGCGGTGGACCGACCAGTGAGGTCAGCGGCGCCACCGCGTACACCAGTGCAATCTCCTTCGGCGTCAGCCCGAGCGAGCCGGACAGGTGCAGGGACAACAAGGGCGAATAGGCGGCGATGACGGCGATGTCGAGGAAGAACAACAGCGACAGTCGAGCGCCCAGCAGGCCAGGCGACGGCGCAGCAGGCATGGGGGCCGCTTCATAGCACCCCGGCGCGCACCGGCGGCGCCCGAGGTGCTCGGCCGCATTGCACTGGGAGCGGCAGGCTCCAGGGTGCTATGCCTCGCGCCATGGCTGGTCCCCTGCGCCTGGTACGAGCTGCGGCAAACACCGTTCTGTTCCCCCTCTGGACGATGCTGTCGATTTTCGTTGCTGGATGCGCCGGCTACGTGCTCCGGGATCCGCGGCTGTTTCATCGCTGGCAACGTCACTGGGCCAAGGGCGCGCTGGGCATCTGCGGCATCGAGCTCGTCATCACCGGCCAGGAGAATATGCAACCGGGTCGCGGTTACGTCGTGGTGGCCAACCACCTCAGCCACATCGATACCCCGGCGATCTTTTCCGCGCTGCCATTGACACCCAAGTTCCTGGCCAAGCGCGAGCTGTGGAAGATTCCCTTTCTCGGTGCGGCCCTGCGGCTCGGTGGCCACATCCGTGTCGACCGCGAGAGTCGACGCGCTGCGGTCGAGTCCATCCAATCCGCGGCGGCACATGTTCGTGACGGCGCAACGGTGCTGTTGTTTCCGGAGGGCACCCGCAGCGACTCGGGCACGGTCGGCAAGTTCAAGAGTGGAGCCTTTCACCTGGCGAAAGCCGCGGGTGCTCCCATCTTGCCCGTCGGCATCACGGGCACGCGCGGCGTGTTGCCGAAGCACGGCCGTCTCGTGCGCTCCGGCAAAGTCCATATCCGGATTGGCGCTCCCATCGAGCCATCGGAAGTCGCGGCCAGCGATGTAAAGACGCTTGGTCAACGTGCACGCGACGCAGTGGCCGAGCTGGCCGGTGCTTCCGCCGATTGACGGCGCACCCCGGCGCAACACGAGTGCCACATTCGCTGCCTGCAAAGTTACAGCGAGTGATATTTACTATCGGCTGATGAATGTCCCCAGGCTCGCCAGCGAGCGAGGTCGGTGATAGCCACACGGTGCTTTGAGCACTCTAACGTTAGTCAAGTACGGCGTCGCAACCACCTTGAGCATCGCTGCCGCGAGCGCGCTGCCATCGTGCTCCGGGCGTCCCGAGGCCGAGGCGCCAGGGGGCGGCGGCGCAGGCGGCTCGAGCCTCCCCGCCGCTGCGGCCGGCAGCCCTGCCAACGGGAGCGGTCAGAGCGGTAGTGGCGTTGGTGCTGGCGTTGGCGGAGGTAGCGTTGGCGGCAGTCCGAGTGCTTCGCCGATGGCTGGTGCACCCGCTAGTGCCTCGGGTGGCGTGCCCTCGGTGGCTGGCGGCGAGGGCGGCAGCGCAGCCATCATTGGCGGCGCTGGACCGAGCGGTGCCGGGGCGCCCGGCACCTGCACCGACACGCCACCGAACAATGGCGACACGTGCGCTCACGCGGTGGAGTACGGCTGGTGCAATCAGGCCTGGCTGAATGGCGCCTGCGCGCGATCGTGCGGCACCTGCTCGGGTCCGAGCTCCGGCAGCGGCGGAGCGGCCAGCGGTGGCGCGAACGGCAACCGGGGCGGAGCGAGCAGCACCAACGGCGGCACCACCGGCAACAGCGGCGGCAACAACGCGCAGGGCGGCAAGTCGTCGCAGGGAGGCTTTGCAGGCAGCGTGGCACAGCCTCCGCGCGTGGAGGGTGGCACCAACGGTTGGGCGAGCCGTTACTGGGATTGCTGCAAGCCTGCCTGCGGTTGGAAGGCCAACGTGCCTGGTAGCAGCACTCCGCTGTCGAGCTGCAGCGCGCAGAATCAAAGTTTGGGCTCGGACTACGACGCGCGGAATGCCTGTGAGCAAGGCGGCTCGGCGCACATGTGTCACGGCTTCAGTCCGTGGGCGGTGAGCGACACGCTGGCTTATGGCTTCGCGGCGGTGAACAAGGGCGACTTTTGTGGCCGTTGTTACCAGCTTCAGTTCACTGGCACATCGAACACGGCCGCCAACGATCCGGGCTCTCAGTCGCTCGTGGGCAAGACGTTGATCGTTCAGGCGATCAACAACGGCGGCGTGGGCTCCGACCAGTTCGACCTCTTGATTCCGGGCGGCGGTGTCGGCGACTTCGACGCCTGCTCCAGCCAATGGGGAACGACGGATCTGGGCGAGCGTTACGGCGGCTTTTACCTGGCGTGCCAGAAGCAAAACAACTTCGACCACGCGCGCTCGAAGGCGTGCGCCGCGGCGAAGTGCCAGAGCGTCTTCAATGGCAAGCCCGTGCTGCTCGAAGGCTGCAACTGGTTTCTCAACTGGTTCAACGCTCCAGACAATCCACAGCTGGTGTACAAGGAAGTGCCGTGTCCCGAGGCGATTACCGCCAAGAGTGGTCTGCGCCGCTGAGTTGCTGCTGCGGTGGTCGGATCAGCGCGCTGACAGCTCTTGTGCTTGGGTGCAGTCGCGGGTGAACTGGCGCTCCAGTTCCGCTGCCACGGCGGCGTCCTCCACGATCAGCGCAACCTCTTCCAACTTGGAAAGTGAGAGCGGTTCGAGGTTGATGGAGCCGACGAGCGAAAGGCCGTCGTCCACGAGCAGCGTCTTCGAGTGCAGCATGGAAGGGGCGTACTCCCACACCCTCACCCCACGTTCGATGAGCGACTCGTATTGCGCCTTCTGCGCACCGAAGGAGGTCTTCGAGTCGCTCTTACTGCCGGGAGCCAGCAAGCGCACGTCGACGCCTTCGGCGGCTTTTCGCGCGAGCATGTCCAGGATGGCTCCGGATGGAACGAAGTACGCGTTGGTGATCCAGATGCGTCGCTTCCCAGCGGCCAGCAGTAGCTGAGTGATGCGTTCGGCGCGCGTGACCACCGGGGAGGCGGAGCTGGCGATGAACGCAGCGCGCGCGGTACCCTGCGCCGCAGGAGCCGGGGCAGGGAACGCTTCGAGCGGCAGGAGCTCGCCACCGGCTTCTTGCCAGTTCTCCGCAAACGCCTGCTGAGCCTCCGCCACGGCGGGTCCGGCGAAACGCACGTTGGTTTCGCGCCAGCTGCCGCCGCGGATGCCGTCGCCCAACCAATTGTCCCGGATGCCGAAACCACCGGTAATGGCGACCTTGCCGTCGAACACGGCCACCTTGCGATGATTGCGCGCCAGCTCGTCCTTGCCGGGTAAGGGCCGGAACACGCGCACTTCGCAGCCAGCAGCTCGGAGCGCGGGTTCCACGCGGTCGCTGAAGCCTGGGCTCCCGAACGCGTCCACGAGGATGCGGCATTGCACGCCAGCACGCGCGCGTTCGACGAGCGCCGCGCTGACTCGATCAGAGGCGGCGCCCTTCTCCCAGATGTACATCACGATGTGAACGCTGGAGCGCGCCTGAGCTGTCTCCCGGACCAACGCATCGAAAACGGCACCGTTGTTGATGAATGAAACCTGGTGTCCGCCCAGCATTCGCAGACCCACACTCTGGTACAACGCCGACGCGAATGGCTCCCCGCTATTCGGAACCGCGATGCGCAGCCGAAAATCGTGAGGATCGTTCTCGTCGGTCCAGGCCAGGAAGCCGACAACGAGCGCGACGGCCAGCAGCGCCACGAACATCAGCCCAGCGGCCAGCTTCCAGCGCTGCTTGAGGGTCTGTACGAAGCCGCCCTGGAGCGGCGCAGTCGGTACAAGCCGCTGCTCGAGGGCCGGCGAGGCGTGCGGAATTTCCACACTGTTTCATATCACCCAGGGGCGATCTTGTCTGCGTACGACAGCTGGGCGGGATGCGCACACGCTCCTCTGCCGCGTGCGCAAGTTGGCGCGCTCGTTGCACCCACAGCCATCGGCATGAATCCCACCGGTAGGACACTATGAACGCCATCGACAGATTGGTCCGACAGCATCGCGAGATGGAGGCCGCGCTGAAGGCGATCCTCGAAGCGCAAGGGGAGGAGCGCCGAAGGCTCTTCGAACGCTCAGCTGACGTGCTGATGTCCCACGTGCTGGTTGAGGAGCAGCTGTTCTATCCTGCCGTCAAGGCGAAGCGAACCGAAGACATTTTGCTCGAGTCCCTGGAGGAGCACCTCTCGCTCAAGCGCATCGTCGCGGACTTGCTGGCTCTGCCGGTTGCAGACGAACACTTCGAACCGAAGCTGCACGTGCTGAAAGAGCAAGCAGAACACCATCACAAGGAGGAGGAGGAGCATCTCTTTCCCAAGGTGAAGAAGCTCCTCTCATCCGATGAGCTGGATAGACTGGGCGACAGCATGGCCGAGAGCCAAGCAGAGCTCCTCGAGGCAGCGCCTCGGAACCTCTCCCTCTCGCAGACTCAGGCGGCCGCTCCACTACGCTGAGGGATGCCCGCGCGGGCGGCTGCTCAGCGAGGACGCGCCGGTGACGGGCGCAGCAGGTGAAGGGGGGCCCGCAAGCAGCCAAAGCCGCGGCGCGGGCCCTCCAAGAGCCGTCAGTTGCTCGCTGTTGCGGGATCCGTGCACACCTCGTCTGCATTGCACTCGGCAAGCGCCCCGATGCTATCGAAGAGGTTTTGCGAGCAAGCGGCGAGCTGCGCACGGTCCTCGCAGACGTCGTACCTACCGGGATTTATCTGGCCCTGGCCGCACTCGTCATTCGGCCAAAGGTCGCTAGCGCGGCCCTCGAAGTCCCGCTCGCAGTCAGCGGCCGTCTGATAAACCTGATCGTCGCCCGTTCCGTAGCCGGGGCAGCCCGCCGCTTCATCCGCATAACGCGCGCACGCGGCACGCGCCAAGGACTCGATGCGCTCCTCGCGCGAGGGCTCCGTAAACTGCGGAGTGCCGCCCGTGCCGCCAGTGTTATCCGAGCTCAGATCGTCGGCGTCGTCCGAGCCACAGCCGACTACGCCCACGAAAGTGATCGCTGCGGAAATCAGAGCCAAGGGGTGATTCAAAGTACGCTCCTAGTTGCCGCGCATGTACGCGCGGTATTGAGGAGGCACAGCACGCGCCGTGCCAAAACGGCCGCACGCCAGGCATGCAACGGATGTTTCGTCGCGTGGCGACGCGCAGAGCTGTCGGCAGCGGCACCCGTGAGCACACCTCTCGCGCACCGAGACGCCACGGGTATGAGGGCGCGTGGTGCTTTGTGCCACGCTCGACGCGTGCGCAGCGAAGTGAGGGTGTTCTCGCCTCGGCTTGCCCGCCACACCGGGGGATGACGCGGCATCGAGCGGCAGGTTGTGGGGGCGCTC
>DASQDA010000327.1:0-4183 GCA_035634435.1 Polyangiaceae bacterium | reverse complement strand
GGCGTATCGGCGCGAGACGCTCGTCGTCGACGTAGGCCTGTCGCCTACGCCGGCGGCAGTCACGCTGATGCCGTTTGCGGCCCCAGAAGTGCTGCTGACCTGGACGCCGTCGCCAGCACGGGTCCGCTGGCTTTCGTTGCTCGCCAGCGTCGCGGTGGACGTGGCGCCGGGCTCAGCCACCCTCGCGTACGAGATTTCTTCGCAGACGCTCGACGATCGCTCGCTTTTTCAGTTTCAGCCGCGCGCAATGGCAGGAATTCAGCTGCGCTGGCCAATTCCTTGACCCGATGGCCGCCGCTGCCGCGCACTGATGCTGTGATGCACCCAGGTGTAGCCAAGCAGGCGCTCGCGGCGACAACGCGATCTGCATTGTCGATGGCGCTACGTTGAACTTCATTCATTCTTGAACATGGCCGTCGACGCGAGCATCGCCGCTGTTCTCAAGGGAGACCAGCAAGCTACCGAAGCGTTGCTGCGGTCGCTCATGCCTCGCGTACGCAACGTCGCACGGGCGCTTTTGGGCAGCGACTCGGACGTCGACGACGTCGCGCAGGCCGTGCTCCTTCAGGTACTACGCGGCCTGGACGGCTATCGCGGCGATGGTCCGCTCTCGGCGTGGGTTGACCGCATTACCATCCGCGTCGCCATCGCAAGCTCGCGCCGGGCCAGCCTGCGCCGGGAGCGCGAGCAGGTAGCGGCCCAGCAAGAGGGCTTCCCCGCTCAGTTCGGGCCGTTGCCCGACGAATATATCTACAAGCGTCAATTGGCGGAGTTACTCGATTCCGTGCCTGACGAGCAACGCCAGGCCGTCGTCCTGCACCACGTGCTTGGCTTGAGCCTTCCCGAGGTCGCCTCGGAGCAGGGAGTGGCCGTGGAAACCGCGCGGAGCCGCTTGCGGCTCGGCATGGGCCGCCTGCGGGCCATTACTTTCAGGAGGCAGTCCGCATGAGCCTCGAGGATACGGACAAAATGCTGCAGGCACTGCAAGTTGGACTGGATACACCGGGGCCAGCGCGCGAGCTGACGGATCGGGAAGCCGCTGAGCTCATCGCGCGGGTGATGCGGCAGCGCTCACTGGGCGCACTTCCAGCGAGGCGGCGCCCGTGGAGTCGCGCTGCGTTCGCCATCGTGCCAGCCTTGACCGCGGCCGCGGCGATGGCCTACGTGGTCGCCACGCACGACAGCGATCCCCCGCCGTCGGGCCCGACTCCACGAGGCGGGAGCTTGGCGCCACGGTTGCAACCACCAGCCGGCGCGCCGCGCTGGCGCTCGGCCGCTCCCGCTACCAACGACGGCCCGGCACGCCCACCCACGGCCGGCAGCTCTGATTCAGCGGAGCGCGACGAGGGCTCGTCCGAGCTCCGTGGCGGGAGCTCCGGCGGCGGTGTCGGCGCTTCGCCCGCTGCCCCGCGTGCGCGGACGCTCAAGAACGAGCCCGCTGCTTCAGCAACCTCTCCGGAAGACCTCCTGCTGGTCGCCAACCGCCTGCGGCGCAACGGCGAGTGGGCGAAGGCGGAACAGAAGTACCTGGAGGTGACCCGAGCGCAACCCGGCACCCTCTCCTCTTACGTAGCGCTCGCGTCCGTAGGCTCGCTTCGCCTGGGGCGGGACCCTCGGTCGGCTCTACAGGCCTACGAACGAGCACGCTCGCAGAACCCGAGCGGCCCGCTCGACGCGGACATTCGCTGGGGTATCGCCAACGCTCAGCGGTCCCTCGGCAACGCAAGCGCAGAACAGAGGGAGCTTGAAGGCCTGCTTCGCGCTCACCCCGGCGCACCCAACGCCGAGCGCGCTCGCGCGCGGTTGGATTCGCTCCAGCGCCGCTGAGCGGTGGCCTGCATCGGGTCAGCGAGCACCGCTGCTGGGCCACCGGTATGTGTCGGGATCAACGCTGGGCGGTGGCGGGCCGTTTCTGGAGTAATTCGCAGCCGATCAGACCGCGGTCGCGGCAGCCGGTCGCCATGCATTCGACCATGTTTGCTCGCCCGCTCTCGTTCATGCCCGTCAGCGTCTGACGACAGTCGGCGAGCGTCGGCGCCAGCGGCACACCGGCGCAGCCCTTCAAGATCGCGTCGCAGGCAGTCGCGAGCGGCGTCGTGCCGGCTTTCGGATCCTCGATGAGCGTGACGCGGGCGGGCGCCGTCGGAGTGGCGCTGGTGAGCGTGCCGCTGACGGCGGGCGCAGCTTCTGGACAGGCGGCCATCAGCGCTGCGTGCCCGCAGAGCTGAATGCGGGCCGGATCACAGCGCTCGCCCCCCTTGAGCTGACGAAGGCAAGCGACGGCTTGCTGCGCCACCTTGGGCTTGAACGTCGCTTTGTAAACGTTGCAGCGGGTCGCGATGATGTTGGGACAGATGCCTTCATCGGAAGGGCCGACGGAGGGACACTCTTCGGCCGCCCCGACGCTGTCGTCACAAGCCGCCCCGGCGACCTTTGGATCGACCACCAGCACCGTTGTCGGTGCAGCGGGGGGCGCCGCAGACGCTGCGAGCGGCGGCGGAGCTGGCGCGACTGGCGGCTGCTTGGCGGCGCCTCCGTCACGCAGCGCCCACCCACCGACCCCGCCTGCGGCCAGTGCCGTCGCAATGAGCAAGAAACTGGATCGATCCACGGCCATGAGTGCTCCTCCCGGACGCACACTCTCGCGCGTGCGAAGCGCATCCTCGCACGGAGCCACCCGCGAAGACAATGAATCCAGATAACCTACATGCCTCCCTGGTGTCGTGTCTCAACCAAAGGCGCATTAAGACATGCGTTCCCAGACTCGGCCCCTAGACAGTTGGTGACGCAGATCAACCCGGAACGCTGTTCCGGGGCCATGTCCGAGCGCTTGCGGCGTGAGCGGCTCGCGCGATGGCCACGTCCGAGAACGCGGACTTCTGACCAGCACTTTCTTGTTCCTGCTCGTGGCCCTTGCCGGCGATCAGCACCCAATCCTGCCCGCCCGCGGATGAAACGGCGTGCTCGATGGCCTCGCGCCGATCGGGCACACAGCGCACATCGTCGTGATGCGCGACGCCTACGGCAATCTCGGCGATGATCGCCCGAGGGTCCTCGTCGCGAGGGTTGTCGGAGGTCAGCACCACGCGATCGGCGGACCTGGCCGCAGCCCCCATCAACGGCCGTTTCGCACGATCGCGGTTTCCGCCGGCCCCGAACACGAGCGTGAGCCGACCAGCGCAGAGCTTGCGAGCCGTCGCCAGGGTGCGGGTCAGCGCGTCCGGAGTGTGTGCGTAGTCGACCACCACGTAAGGTCGCTCGCACACGAGCTCGAAGCGGCCCGCGAGCGGCGGCAGCGCTGCCAGAGCCCTGACGGCAGCGGCAGGTGGCACCGACGCCAGCAACGCGGCGGCCAGCGCCGCGACCGCGTTTTCCACGAAAACTTCCCCAAGTGCCTGGATTGAGCCATGCCGCGGCAGCTCGGGAAAGCGCGGCGAGCCTTCGAGCTCAAAGCTGGTGCCTGCCATGCCGATACGGACCGAGTGCGCGCAAAGATCCGCTTTCGTGCCCTCCGCGGTCCTCGACGAGGGCACTGCGTAGCGGATGATTTCGACCCCTGCGGGCACGACCTCCGCGATGAGCTCGGAATGCGGGTCGCCCGCGTTCAAGACCGCGCTGCCGCCTGGCGGCAACGCCATGAAGAGCTGCGCCTTGGCGGCGAGGTAGTGCTCGGGGGTGCCGTGGGCATCGCTGTGGTCGTGACTGAGATTGGTGAAGACCCCGACGCGAAAGGGCCATGACTGCGCGAAGCCGAGCGCCAGAGCTTCACTCGTCAGCTCGATGGCGGCGTACCGCCCCCCTTGTTGCAGACCCTGGCGCATCGTCGTCAGGAAGCCGTCATAATGCGCCCTGACATCGAGGCGACGTTCGTCCAGATAACAGCCAATGGTGGTCATACGAGCCACCGGCCGCGCCAGCTCACCCAGCAAGGCCGCGACCGCGGTCGTAGTCGAGCTCTTGCCGTTCGTGCCCGTGATTCCGACCGCGAACAGCTGCGCTGCCCAGGGCGGGGGTGCTGGCGGACGACGCAGGCTCATTGCGCGTCGCTGCGGGCTTCGACCTTCAAAGCTAGCAAGAGCGATTGCGCGACGCGCAGGCCGTCCAGAGCCGCGCTGACGATGCCGCCCGCGTAACCTGCACCCTCGCCAGTAGGGTACAACCCGGCGAGCCCTACGGCTTGTAG
>DASQDA010000326.1:0-3063 GCA_035634435.1 Polyangiaceae bacterium | reverse complement strand
TTCAGGGTCGACCAGACAACGTCCATGCACGCGTACAACGTCGTCCACGCCGACGGTCGGGCGGCGGGGGAGGCGAACCTGGCAGGCGCGAAGTTCTTGCGCGAGCTCAGCCGCACCCTTCGGCTGATCCGCCCCTCCACGCTGCTCACCTGTGAAGACCACTCCGATTGGGTGCTGGTGACGGAGCATCCAGATGGCGCGGGGCTTGGCTTCGACGCCACCTGGTACTCGAGTTTTTATCATCAGCTGATCGGCGACACTGGCCGAGGCCCCGAGTCAGCCAATCTGCTACGAACCGCCGGCTTCGGTGGAGATGGCCCCCTCGCCATGGATCGATTCGCGGCGGTGCTTGCCGGCACCGGCCGCAAGACGGTCGTCTACCATGAGTCCCACGACGAAGCCGGCAACTCCGAGCACTCCCGCCGGACCTTGATGGTGGCCATTGCCGCGGAGAGCGGCACCCCTCCGCCCACCGGCGAGCTGCGGCGCATTGCCGAGGCGCGCTGCCGCTTCGTTGCTGGGATGACACTGCTGTCGGCCGGCACCCCCATGTTTCTCATGGGGGAAGAGGTCGGCGCGGTCAAAGATTTCACCTTCGATGGGTTCATGGAAAGCCGCGAAGATTTGCTGGCCGAGCGCAAGGGTGCGGGCCGTCATCTGTTCCGCTTCTATTGCGACCTCATCCGGCTGCGGCGAAGGCATCACTCGTTGGCGACCCCCAACATCGAGATCCTGGTGGCGCACAACGCTGACCGGGTGCTGGCGTTTCGCCGCTGGCGGGGGCCCGAGCACTACCTGGTTGTCGCGACGTTGAGCGACTTCGGCTGGCCTGAGGGCTATGAGCTCCGTGCACCAGGAATTCAGGCCGCGAGCTGGCGGGAGATCTTCAGCAGCGATGCCGCGCAGTACGACGGCGACGGCGTGTCGAATCGTGGTCAGATAGAAGCGGAGAAAGGCCTCATGACGTTGCGGCTGCCGGCGCGCGGGTTCGTCGTGCTGCGACAGGTCCCGACGAGCTGACGTTCAACCAACGTCGGCTGAGACTCACGGGCGGGCGCTCGTGGGGCCCGCCGCCCAGGCTATTTCGGCGTCGATCTGCTTTCGAAGGCTGGCGACCTCGTTCTCCAGGACGTCCTTGTTCAGATCGACGGAGCGGCCACCGCTCGATGGCTCCATGACGTCATATTCGAAGACAGCTTCGAAGGCGCGCCCCGTCGTCTTGTTCGTTGAAGCGTGACGAGTCTCGAAGACGATCCGCCAGCGGCCACCCGTCGAGGTTTGGCCGGTGTGTCGTAGGACGAATGGCGCGGTGCCCCCGTGCGCATGCGCAACGGCCTCGTGGAAGCGCTTCGCCTCGCTGAGGATCAGCTGGTCCAAATTCATAGCCACTCCGTGGGTGGTGCTGGTCGCAAGTTGGGGGCCACGCTCAAGTTGCGAGCTTAGGGCTTCACGGCAGAAATAGCCATGTCCGGTGGCTCGCCTGCTGCAGGATGCGCCATTCGTCGGCGCTGGACCGACATTGGGCATCTTCCCACACTGCGGCGCCGCAATCGTGTGAAGCCGAACCGTACGCCGGCGTAACGCCGTCGACACCGACGCAGAGTCTCGCACTTGTCGGTGCATCTCGGCGTGGAAAATGGCTCCGTCGCCGCTAGCGACACTGCATGCAGAGGGATGTTACAGGTTACCGAACGGACGGGCTGTAGAGCCCTGCGACGCGCTCCCGCTGCGGCGGCAGGAAGGTAACCGGAGACCATGAGCGAGCGGCAAGATTGTGAGCCATCGAGCGGGACTGCCAGAGCGAGGTGGAGCGCCCCGACCCTCGAGTTGCCTCTGGCAGAACACGACGAGCTTGCTCGTTTGGCTGCGCGTGCCTGGGATGAATGTTACTGCGAGCAGCTGGATGCGGACCCTGTTCGTCAGGGCTGGCGGGCGGTGGCCTTCGCGCTTCACTCGGCCGTGAGTACGCCCCTTCAGCTGCGGCTCAACAGCGCAGAAGCACGACTGGTGCTGGCGATGCGCATTTTGGGTCAGCAGGCGAGTCGAGCCGAAGCCGCGGAAAGATGGGTCAGGGAGCAGGGGCCTGCGGTGCTGTCACTCCTGGCGGGCGAGCCTCAGCACGCTGAAGACGCACACGCCTTGCAGAGCGCCGTGCAAGAGCTCCGCGCAATCGTTCGCCGCGCCGGGACATAGTTCGCATCCGCGGGCCAGCTTTCAGGCATGCGATGTGCTGACTTGCGCCCCCGCGCGGCACGCGCCGCCAGTCAGCGCACGTGCACGACGCCGGCCATACCCGCGCCCGCGCCGAAGGCGTGCAGCGTGCAGCGTGCAGTCGTATGGAAAGCTGCGCGGGGCGTCGAACGTGAATTCAACCGCTTGCCCGCTCGATGTGGCCACAGTCGGGCTCTCCGCAGCTTGCGCTGGTGAGGGCCACGAGAAGCAGCATGCAGCCGTAGGCGCGACGGGATGCGAGTCGAAGTCCGAGCATCAACCCTTGCAATCTCCTCTGCACTCAGGGGAAATAATCGGGCGGAGCTACGTTGAGCCCATCGAACCCCGCCCGTTCCGAGCAACTGCCGACGCGCAGGGGGGCCGCTGGGCGCGTGATGTCGCCTCAGCGATCGGCTGCTTTCCGGCTGTTTCCGCGGTTTGGTGCTCACTCTGCTTCTTCATGCTGATTTCCTTGGCTTGGCGGGACAGGTCCGCGTGTGGGTTGGGTGCGCTCATGGCGGATCCAGCGCGAGCAGGGCGTCCAATGCGGGGAAGTCTTCCAGGTTGATCGTGCCTGCCGCGCCCACGTCCAGCACGAAGGCGGCTGGTACGACGAGCGTGGGATTCATGGCTGTTCCGTCGTTCGCGCCGATCAGCCCTTCGACCAGCAGATAAAGAACGACGAAGTGCTGCGTCTCGATGGCACCGATGGAAGCCACGAGCTTGGCGGCGGTCTGCGTGCTGATGACCTTCATCACTGAGGCGTAGGCAACTGCCGCCTGCTTCTCCTGGTCCGCGGCAAGCAACATCACCTCGGTCGTGCCCGCAGTGGCCGCTGGAAACGAAGCGGGC
>DASQDA010000325.1:0-2472 GCA_035634435.1 Polyangiaceae bacterium | reverse complement strand
AGCCTGCAGCTCGTGCCGCTGGACGCGAGCCCGCCGCCGCGGACGGGAGGTGAATGATGGCGCGGCTCCTGGCCGGAAAATCCGCAACACGTCATTGATGCTTTACGGCGTCGCGCGAGCTGCTGAATACTCTCGCGCATGGCGCTCGAGGATGATTTCAAGACCGCACAAAACGAGGCTCAAAGCTTCACCGCACGCCCCTCCACGACCGAGCTGCTCGAGCTCTATTCGCTCTTCAAGCAAGCCACGCTGGGCGACGCGCAGGGAACCCGCCCGGGCATCTTCGACCTGAAGGGCCGCGCCAAGTACGACGCCTGGTCCGCGCGTCGGGGCACGAGCAAGGAAGCAGCCATGGCACGCTATGTTGCCCTGGTGGCCGAGCTTGGCGGCCGCTACGGCCGAGCAGCAGGCAGCCAAGACTCTCGCTAGAGCTGGAGCCGCGGCCGCCGTTCAGCAAGGGGCGAGCGTCGCGAGCCGCCGGGCAGGCTTTGGCCGTCAATGAGTGCTGGGTGTCGGCGCTCTCCCGCGTGGTATAGCTGTGGAGCTTTGACCAACATGGAAAATCCGCTTCTAGAGCTGCCTCGCCCCCTGCCCTTCGACCGCGTTCGGGCCGAGCACGTGGTGCCCGCCATTCGCGCTTGGCTCGAGCGCGCGGAGCAGCGTCTCGCGCGCCTTGGAGAGCACACCGCGACGTACGAGAGTACCCTGGGTGAGCTCGAAGCAAGCTGCGAGGGCCTCGAGCTCGCGATGGGCATCGTCGAACACCTGGAGAGCGTCGCCAACTCACCAGAGCTGCGCGAAGCGTACAATGCAGTGTTGCCCGATGTGACGGCGTTCTGGTCGTCGATCCCGCTCCGCGAGAACGTGTGGCAGGCGCTCGCGACCTTGGCCGCCAGCCCCGAAGCGCAGCAGCTGGAGCCAACACGCAAGCGCTTGCTCGACAAGACGCTGGCAGACTTCCGCCGCAACGGCGCAACGCTCGATGCGGACGGCAAGCAGCGCCTTTCCGCCATCGATCGCGAGCTCGGGCTGCTGACCACCAAGTTCTCGCAGAACGTGCTCGACTCCACGAACGCGTTCGAGCTGGTGCTCGATGACCCGAGCTCGCTCGCCGGTCTGCCAGACTCCGCGATCGAGGCTGCACGGGCCAGCGCCGCAGCCAAGGGTAAGGAGGGCTACCGATTGACGCTGCAGGCGCCGGTTCTGATCCCGGTGCTCACCTATGCCGACGACGGTAAGCTGCGCGAAACGTTGTGGCGCGCCCACAACTCACGCGCGGTGGAGCCTGCGACCGACAATCGACCGCTCATCGCGCAGATCTTGACCCTCCGCCGGGAGAAGGCGCGGCTGCTGGGGTTTGCCAACTTTGCCGACCTGGTGACCGAAGACAGAATGGCCAAATCCGGGGACAACGCGCGCACCTTCGTGGAGCAGCTGTCGGAGAAGACGCGCGCCGCGTTCGAGCGTGAAAACCAGGAGCTGCTGGCCTTCCGCAGGCGGCTCGAGGGGCCCGAAGCCGCTCCCCTGCAGCCATGGGACGTCGGCTACTACGCGGAGAAGCTGCGCCGCGAGCGCTACGACCTCGATGAGGAAGAGCTACGACAATACTTCGCGGCCGATCCGGTGCTTGGCGGCGCGTTCCAGGTGGCTGAGCGGCTGTTCGGCGTGCAAATCCAGGCGGTTGCCGATGCGCCGCGCTGGGACAAGGAAGTGCGCGCCTACGTCATCCGTGACGAGGCAGGTGCCGAGCTCGGCAATTTCTACGTCGATCCGTACCCCCGGGAGAACAAGCGGGGCGGAGCCTGGATGCATGGCCTCATCGCGTCGGTGCCGCCCGCTGCGCACGTCGCCGTCTTCTGCGCGAACGTGAGCCCTCCGCTGGGCGACAAACCGTCGTTGCTCACGCACCGCGACGTGGAAACCATCTTCCACGAGTTCGGGCATCTCCTGCACCACTGTTTGAGCCGGGTCTCCGTGCGCAGCTTGGCCTGCACTCGCGTCGCTCAGGACTTCGTGGAGCTGCCCTCGCAAATCCTGGAAAACTGGTGCTCGGAGCGCGACGCCCTCAACCTCTTCGCCCAGCACTACGCCACCGGCGAAGCGATCCCGGAGCGGCTGCTGCAGCAGTTGAACGCGGCCCGTAATTTCCGCGCGGGCAACCTGCAGATGCGCCAGCTCGGATTCGCCGCCATGGATCTGGCGCTGCACATCGACTACGACCCAGCAACGCACGGCGATGTCCTCGCCTTCGCACGCAAGATCTTGCAGCCATACGCCGCCAGCGAATTCCCCGAAGACTACGCCATGATCGCGGGTTTCCTCCACCTGTTCGCCAGCCCCGTTGGTTATGCGGCGGGCTACTATTCTTACAAGTGGGCGGAGGTGCTGGACGACGATGCATTCAGCCGCTTCCGCTCGGAAGGTGTGCTGAGCGCGCGCGTTGGTGCTGAGTTTCGCGATCGCATCCTGGCG
>DASQDA010000324.1:0-4806 GCA_035634435.1 Polyangiaceae bacterium | reverse complement strand
CGCTGTCCCCGCTGCGGACGGAGCCGGTGGTCTCTGGAGGATTCTGGAGCTTGCAGAGCCTGGTCAGCACCTATCAGTCGACGGCCTCGCGTCCTGGGTCACCAGACCTGGTACAGGGCCTGGAACGCGCACCGAACCGCGGGACCACGCCCTGGCTCACCCGCACGCGCGTCGAGAGCAGCGGGCCGACGACCCGCGTGGTGGCGACTGTCCAGGTGCCGCGCAGCGCGCTGCAGGACCTGGGTAGCTTGATTCCCTTGCTGCTTCCGCAGGGACTCCTCGGCATCGGGCAGTAGGGCCATTAGAGCCGAAGCTTTCGCCGGTTTGTTGGCCCAAACTGGCGTTTCGTGTGCGTATTGCGCCTACATGCGGCGCTTTGCACCTCTTGTCGCTGCGCTGGCAGGCGCGGTGGTCGTCACGCTCAGCGCGGCAAGCGACGCTGCATGGGTCGAAACTCGGATTCGAGAGCACAAGGCCACCATCGACGTTGAGCGGGAGGGCTCGGCCTTGGTCACGCACGAGCTCGTTCTCGGGGTGCGCGGCGGCCCGCTCAAATCGATCGAGGTCCCCGGTGTTGACCCGGACGCCGAGCCCGTGATGGGCGCGACCGCGACGCCCCTCGTGCGCTACGGCGTGCCGACCCCGATTCCCCTGCTGGTCGTGCTCGGCGACGACGGCACGTTGCGCATCGAGGTGGAACACGCAAAGGGGCTGCGCTCGGGCAGCTACATGCTGCTCTTTCGCTATAAGACGCAGTTGCTCGCGCGCGATCGCATCCGGCGGCGCGGCACCTCGGCCGAGGTCGAGTGGGTGGGCCCTCGCTTCAGCGACGGCATCGACGTGGCCAAGGTGGTGTTTCGGCTCCCCGAGGGACCGACGTTGCCCGTGCTGCCCACGGCGAGCGATTCGGATGACACGGCCTTGATGGGTAGCGCGTTCCTGTCGTCGGTTCGCCGTGAGTCGGCCAAGGTGGAGGTGGAGATCGTGCGGCCGCACGTCGCGCGTGGCGAGCCCGCGGTCTGGCGTGTGCTCGCGAGCCCCAAGTGCTTCGATGGTCTCGAGGCACCGCTGCCCGCGGTCACGGCCAACCCACGCTTGTCGCCCAGTGTAGAACGACCCCAAGAGCGCGTGGTGTGGCTGGGTAGCGCGCTGGCAATCGCGCTCCTGTATGGGCTGCTGGTCGTACTGAAGTGGTATCTGACGAAGCGCGATGCGGCGAGCGTGGGCGCCGAGGCCCGAGCTCTGCTGCCGTTACCCGTTGGCCTGCGTGCAGCGCTTTCAGGCGCGTCGCTTGCAGGCGCGAGCTTGCTCGCGGCAGTCGGTGACCATCCGACGGCGGCCGGGTTGCTACTGTTGGCCTCGATGCTGCTGGCGGCCGTTGGCGCACCCCAGATCCGGGCCACCCCGCGCGGACCTGGTCACTGGCTCGCGCTGCAAGATCACGATGCCTTTATCGGCTCAGCTCCGCTTCGCGCTGGTCGCTTCTTGGATGCGGGAACGCCGCTGGGTCTGCTGTTTCTTTGCTTGCCCGTTGCCGCGGCCGCCGGTGCTGCCGTTCGCCTCACCCCTCACTCGCCGTTCCACGCCGTGTGTCTTCTGCTGAGCCTCTGTTGTTTGTTGCCAATCTTCGGGACGGGGAGGGGCAGCGAGTGGCCGGGCGACCGGGCCAGCAGCTCGCGGCGGGCGCTGGCGGGCTGGGCGCGCGTGTTGCGCACACGCTACGCGCTCAAGGTCTTGCCGTGGGCGCGCATTCCGGACGGAGCCTCCGAGATGGACGAGCTGCGGCTTCTCGTGCGCATACCTCGCGCACGTGACGGGCTCGTCAGTGTGGAGCTGGGTCTCTCGCAGCACGCGACGCGCGCGGGCTTTGCTCGCGAGCCCGTGATCCTGATCCGGGCGCGGGAAGGGTCGGAGTGCCATCGCGCGTTTGCTCGACGGGTGTGCTGGCAGCGGGGGCGGCGCGCGGACGAGCGCGTGGCTCTGCTCAAACCGGCGCTGCCTTTGCGCTCCGTGTTCCTCAGCCTGGTAGCGGAGACGGTAAGCCTGCTCACACTGCCGGAAGGCGATGCGCGTGCAGCTCGCAGTGCGGTCGGTGGGCGTGACACGACGAAAGCGCGCATCGTCTCGCCGGCGCACGCAGCGTAGCGGCGGCGTGGTTGGTCCTCATTTCTTGGCTTGCGCGGCCAGAAACCCCCAGATGTGACCCAGCGCCTCCGAATGCAGCGCCAGATAGTGAGCGCCGCCCTGTACCGTCCAGAGCTCCACTGGCGCTTTGTTGCAGTCCCTGAACGCCGCTCGCTCCGTTTCTTTTCCGCCCACGTCCGGCACCAGATCCAGCTTGTCGGATGAGCGAACCTCCGAACTGCAGCCGTTGTGCTCCGTCCAAGGTTGCAGCGAATCACGCAGCCCCGCGATCTTCGGGAGCTCGCTGCGGCCGAAGAGGTGGCCGCCCTTCATCGGGACGATCGGATCGCGATCACCGTGGATCTCGAGCACGGCGACGGGGTCCCGCGGCTCACACTGCGCTTGGGGCACCGGACCGGAGCCCGCGATGCTGACGATGGCAGCGACATGCTCGCTGTGCGTGCACGCCAGCTGGTGAGCCATGAAGCCGCCGTTGGAGTAGCCCACCACGTAGACACGGCGTCCATCGACCGGCAGCTGCTTCACAGCGTGCGCGATGAGCTCTCGCAGTCGCGCGCTGTCGTCTACGCCGGTTCCGAAGAAGTCACAGCACGCGGGCCCTGCATTCCAGAACCGCCGCCCGGTCGGGTCCTGCATGCCGTCCGGGGCCACGTAGACGAAGCGCTTCTGCTGCGCGAAGGCGACAACGTCGAGCTGCTGCACGGTTTGCTCACCAGTGGCCCCCAGGCCGTGAAGCAGCACGACCAACGGCAACCGCTCACCGGCCTGGACCTCGGGCACGAAAAAACGTGCCCTTCCCGGACCGAAAGCAACCTCCTGCGTCCCGTCTTTTACCGGCGCCGCTGGTTCGGAGCTGGCTGCGACCGGAGCTCGGACAGCTGTGGACGGGGGGACAGCAGCGTCCGGCTGGCGAGTGCCGGAGACATCCGGCGCGCGACATGCAACAGCGGCAAGTGCACACGCCCCGGCCAGGGAATAAGCGTACCCGCGCGACACGTCGAAGTGACGGCACGGGCGACCACTGTTTCCGTTGTTGGACAGGTAAGCGACGGAAAAGCAACCCGCGTGCCTCTCCCGAAAACGCGGGGATTTTCGCGTCAATCAGCGCTCAAATTTTCGCAGTCGTAGGGGCGACATGACACGCTGATGCGGATTTGTGCGTGGCGCAGCAGCCGGACGTCTGGTCGGATACCTACAAACGTTCGCAGAAGGCAGCCCGTCCGGACCGCGCACCTGCGGGCATGGTGTGTGCATTGCACGCGGCACGCTGCGGGAGACGATTACCGCCAGTCGGCCAAGCAGCGTGCCAAGAGAGAGCCCGCGCGCGAACACCTCGCGTCGAGTTCGGAGGTTCGAATGCTACGAGTTCTCGTAATTCACTCGTCTGACGCAGATGTATCAGCTCTACGAAATCGGCTCGAAACCGCAGGTTATGCCGTGTCGGCACTCAGCGACGCGTCGACCTTGCCCGCCAGCTTGCGCGAGCCAGTCGATGCCGTTGTCATTCATAGCGCCCCGCCGGAGGTTTCGTCCATCGAGTTGCTGAGGGCTGCGCGCGCGGGCGCTTCGGAGCCTCCGGTGATCATGACCTCCGGCTCGCCGGCAGAGACGCTCGAGGCGCTGCGCGCGGGCGCCTACTACGTCACGCGCACGGAGCTGGATCCAGAAGAGGTTTCCGTTTTGCTTCAGCGCCTGACGCGAGCGGCGGCCGCTGCCCCGTTGGCCTCCGTGTCTCCGCTGGAATCAGTCGCCTCCGTGCTCATCGGTGAGACGGCTGCCATGCGCTCGCTCCGGGACGCCATTCGTCGCCTGCGCGCCAACCCCACCACGGCTGTGCTCATCACGGGCGAGAGCGGCTCGGGTAAGGATTGCGTCGCTCGTGCGCTTCACGAGGAGACGGGCGGCGGCGGTCCCTTCATTCACCTCTCCAGCCTCGCAACGCCCGAGGCGCTTCTCGAACGTGAGTTGTTCGGGTTCGAGGGCGCGGGCGAGAGTGAGCCCGGTCTGCTGGAACAGGCAGAAGGCGGAACCTTGTATCTCGACGAGATCACAGAGATGTCCGCTGCACTGCAGACCAAGCTCCTACGCTTCTTGCAAGAACGAGCGTTTCGCCGCGTGGGCGCCGACTCTGACCGGAGTTGCCAGGTGCGTGTCGTGGCCACCACGAGTCGCAGTCTCGAAACAGCCGTACGGGAAGGCCTGCTGCGCCCCGAGCTCGCCTACCGCCTGGCGGTGATCACGTTGCGAGTGCCGCCGCTGCGCGAGCGGCGGTCGGATATTCCGCTGCTCGTCCAGCATTTCGTTTGCACACTTGCAGCGGGGGGTCAGTCGCGCATCCGCGCGGTCACCGATGCTGCCTTGCGGCGCATGGCGGAGTATTCCTGGCCGGGCAACGTCCGCGAGCTGTGCAACGTGCTGGAGGGCGCGGCGCTTCTGAGCGACGCCGAGGTGCTGGACGAGCCGCACCTGATGTCGCTTGCCGAGCAACGCTCAGGGCTCGACTACCGCCTGCCTTCACAGGGCATCGACTTCCGCGATCTGGAGCGCGAGGTGCTCGCACAAGCGTTGCACCTGGCCTCTGGCAATCAAACCCGCGCAGCCACGTTGCTGGGCATGACACGCGACCAGATCCGCTACCGCATGGCGAAGTTCGGGATGACG
>DASQDA010000323.1:0-1632 GCA_035634435.1 Polyangiaceae bacterium | reverse complement strand
GAGCTCGCCCCCGCCTGGCTCACCGAGCTAGAGCGTGCCCGCCGCGTGATCGCCATTCTGGTCGGCGGAGAGCGACGCTACGCGGCCGCAGAGGATGCAGCGCGCTTCCGGGACACGCTGGGCGTGTCGCTCCCAGCCGGTTTACCCGACGCGTTCCTGGGCAGAGCGTCGGACGCGCTCGGCGGCCTCATCGCCCGCTATGCACGCACGCATGGGCCCTTTCCGGCGACCCAGGTGGCGCAGCGTTATGGGCTCTCCGAAGCCCGGGTGCTCGCCACCCTCGAAGAGCTCGAACGCGAAGGCCGCGTGGTGCGCGGGGAGTTCCTACCCGAAGGGAAGACCATCGAGTTTTGCGACGCGGACGTCTTGCGGCGCATCAAGCAGAAGAGCCTCGTCAAGCTGCGGCGAGAGATCGAACCCGCGCCGCCACGCGCTCTGGCCCGGCTGCTCGTCGAGTGGCAGGGAGCAGCTCTTGCACGGCTCGGCCACGACGTCCTCGTCTCCGCGCTCGAGCAACTGGAGGGCGCGCCACTCGTCGCCTCCGCGCTGGAGACCCATGTGCTGCCAGCGCGCGTCGCGCGCTATCAGCCCGCGGAGCTCGACGCCCTCACCGGCTCGGGCGAGCTGGTGTGGCGCGGCCTGGAGTCGATCGGGGGCAGTGACGGGCGCATCGCGCTCTATCGCGCGGAACGCTACGCACTGCTTGCGCCGCCCACGACGCCGTGCGCCGGCGAGCTTGCTGCACGCGTGCGGGAAACGTTGCAAAAGGGCGGCGCGTCCTTCTTCTCAGAGCTGGTGGCCGCGACGCGCGCCTTCCCGCGCGATCTGCTGGAAACCGTGTGGGACATGGTGTGGGCGGGCGAGCTCACGAACGACACGCTGGCACCGCTGCGCTCGCGCATCAGTGAGCGCCCGTCGAAAGATCGGCCGCGGCGCCCTGGCAGCTTACGTCCGCGCAGTCAGGCCATGCCGGGAACCGAGGGGCGCTGGTCGCTGTTGTCGCGCTGGACGCAGCACGACACGAGCTCACCGACGGAGCGTGCCGCCGCACGGGCGGAAATGTTGCTCGAGCGCTACGGCGTGCTCACGCGTGAGGCGATCGCGGCGGACGGCCTCGGCACCTTCTCGGAGATCTACCCGGTGCTCAAGGCGCTGGAGGACGCCGGTCGCATCCGGCGCGGCTACTTCGTGGCGGGGCTCGGGCCCACGCAGTTTGCGCGCCCGGGCGCCGATGACCGCCTGCGCCGCTTGCGCGAGCCGAGTGAGCGAGCCGAGGCGCTGGTGCTGGCAGCGACGGATCCGGCCAACGCCTTCGGCGCCATTTTGCCCTGGCCAGAGGGAGAGCCGCGGGGCCAGCGGGCGGCCGGCGCGTTGGTCATTCTGTTCGATGGGCTGCTGCTTGGATATCTGGGCCGCCGCGAGCGGGCGTTGCTGAGCTACCTGCCGCCCCTGCAACCGGAGCGTGGCGTTGCGGAGCGGGCGCTCGCCGCAGCTCTGTCGCGACTGGTCGACGGCGCGCTGCGCCGCGCGCTCGTGATAGCGACCATCGACGCACAGCCCGCGCGCCAATCGCCCCTGGGCCCTGCGCTCGAGCAGCAAGGCTTCGTACCCGTGGGAGAGGGCTATGTCTTG
>DASQDA010000322.1:0-2795 GCA_035634435.1 Polyangiaceae bacterium | reverse complement strand
TGCTCCAGCTTGGTTTTGTCCAAGAACACCTGGCGCGTGGCCGTGTCCAAGCGCAGCACGGCGTAGCCGTCCACGTTCAACACTTCTTGCAGGCCCCGCACATGACCCTCAACGCGGAAAGACAACACTTGCAAGTGCTGGGCGAAGACCTCCGCGGCCAGCGCTCCGCCACGGGCAAGCAGCAACTGCACCGCCTGAACCACCTCCGCGCGCCGCGCCGCATTCGGAGCCCGCGCCTTGAGCATCTCGCAGGCGGCGAAGAGCGCAATGGGGCCGTCCATGTGCGCGACCGGCGCTGCGGTGACTTCGGCTGGGGGCGCGACGACGTCCTGCCCCAGCTGAGGCAGGCCTAGCTGCCCTTCGAGCGCCCCCTTGGCTCGCTTCTTCGAGACGGAGGCGGGCGTGGGCGTGCGAGGGACTTCCACCGGACTGTGAACGGCGAAGTGCCACCAATCTGGGACGTAGGCGGGCCGCGGCTTCAATGCCTTGTCGGCTAGCGAGTCTGGGCCAGGCTCGTCCCAGCCGATGAGCACACAGGGCGCGACCACTTCGGCGAGCGTTGCCCCGCCGTGCTCTCCCGCATGCGCGGCGGCGGAGTAGCGCAGGTCATCGGTGGCGAGCAACACGACCCCCTGGGCGCCCTTGGTGGTGTACACACCGGAGCCCGAGAACTTGAGCTCGCCCTTCTGCAGCGCATCGCCCTCACCGAGCCACGGGCGATAACGTGCCCCCCCCTGACCCGGCGCGGACAGCGTGCGCAGACGGTCGGCAGGCACATGCCCGTGATCGGCAACGAGAAGCACGCTGCGGCCTGCCTCGCGTGCGGCGTCCAGCAGGTCGGGGAGCGAGCGGATGGAATCCACCGTCCACTGGTGGTCCTGCTGCGTGTCGCCCTTGAGCGATGCGTCGATGGCGTTGACGACGACGCCAACGATGCGTCGTCGTCCGTCAGCGAGCAGGCTGAGCGCTTCGCTCGAGGCCGAGCCGTCGCTGGTGTGGCCCTCGGCGCGCAGCAATAAGCGCGGCCCGGCAGCCTCATCGCAGAACGGCTGCAACGCCTTGTTGTCGCGGAAGCGCTCATCGTCCTTCTGAGTGCTCAATGTCGAGCCGCTCGGCATCTCCTTGCCGGCGAAAAACGCGGAACGGCTGACTTCGGTCACGGTCGGCAGGTTCGCGAACACCGCCGGGTACACGCCGTCGCTGGGGCGGTGCATGCCGTGCCAGGCGAGGGGCGCCCAACCGTGAGCGCGTCCGCCGAGCGATTGCAAGAGCTCGACCGCTTGGGCCCACGCCATGCCGTCCATCAGCAGAACCAAGAGCCGTCGCTCGCCGTTCTGCTCCAAAAACGCAACGCCGTAGCGCTTGAGGGCTTGGTCGATAGGCACGATCTGGTTCGAGGGGCGCCCCGCCGCCACCCATTGCTGGAGCCCCTTCGTGAAGCGTGCATCGAGCGCCGCGCGCTCCCGGTCGACGCGTTCAACCACCGCTTGCGCGCCCCGGCCCAGGGCACCCTCCGCGTTCCCGCGGGCCCAACGCCGCGCCCAGTCGACAAACCCACCCTCTTCCGCGTACCAACGCCCCAGGGCCACGGCGTCCGCGTAGTCCGTCTCGCCCAGCTCCAGCGCTTGATCGGGCCGCGCCGAAAGCCACGCCAGCAGACGAACGGCCATCTCGCCGCGCTTGACGGCGCGCGTCTGGCTTGCCTTTTGAAAGGCCGCGTGGCTTTCGAGGCGCTTGAGGGCTCCGGCAGCCTCCCTCACGCTCTCCACGGTTGGCGCTTCGGCGCCGCGTTGAAGGGCATTGCCCAGCTGCTCCAGCCGCCCCACCCAGGCGCACGGCAGGCGGTCGCTCGTGATGAGCGCCGCACGCACCTCCGGGTGGTCCACGCGAGCATCGGCGCTCTCGAGAATGCCGTCCATCTCGTGCGGCGAGAGCCGCCCTTCGAGCAAACGGAACGCGAGGGGCGCGGCTTCGCCCAAAGCTCGCGCGACGTCCTGACGTTGTGCCAGCTCGGGTTTGGTGAGCAGCGGCTTCAGGCGCTCGCCAAGCCACACGCCCACGGCCGGATCTTGGCTCGACCACAGGCTTTCACAGAACAGGGCCACCTCGAGCAGCTCTCTGCCTTTGCCCTGCTCCCAAGCGCGCCACAACATGGGGCCGACGGGTGGCAACGCCGCGCCGAGATATGCCAGCAAGGCCTCACGCACACCCTTGGCAGCCGGCTCTGCCTCGACGCTCATGTTCTCGACGAAGCGACCGCCCCAGCCGTTGCTGCCCGCCCAGGCGAGCAGGGTATCGCGCGCGATGCCGCCCGGCACCTCCAGACCCCAGTCCGTGCCGAGCCAAACAGCCCACAGCGCTTCCTGCGTGATGCGCCCGGCGGCGATGGGGTAGCGCTTGGTCGGGTTGCTCGGTCGCAGCAGATAACGAACGAGCTCGGAGCTGACGTTGTCGTCCTTCTCGAGCGCCCCACACAACGAGCAGAGCCGTCGATCAGGGCCGATGCAACGCACTCGCGAATTCTCGAAGCGCCCCGCGAGGTCCAAAGGGACGACGCCCTGCCACGGCACCAAGAACACCACTTTCGGATCGCTGGCCTCGAGCGCCGGCATGCGTTCTCGAAGCTCGAGCTCGCTGCGCACCGGCACTACCGCGAAGTCGCCAACGCTCTCCACCCGCAGGCGGCCTTCCTGCCCCTTGCCAAAGAGCGCGTGCAGGTGCCGCTCGCGTCCGCCGCGCGTGTAGATGCGGCTGAGCTCGTCGTGGATCTCGCGGGGCTGAAGCTCAGGCAGCTC
>DASQDA010000321.1:0-2585 GCA_035634435.1 Polyangiaceae bacterium | reverse complement strand
AGCGCCGGCAGTGGCCGCCGCACCCCTTACGAAGCGTCGGCGCGAGAGCGGTTGCAGCACGTTCAGCGACATCAGGCCTCCGGAATCTCGGGGTATCACGGCGCTCCAGAGCGGGCAATGTCCCGAGGGACAGCCTCACCGCGAGTGTCTTTTCGCGCCGGCGCTCTTTGACACTGCCGAAGACGGGCGCTCGGTCGCCGGCCGTGGCGCGACGCCAGGAAGTCGCCAGCAGCGGCCAGCGCCGCGCCGGCTCGATTCCTCTGTTAAGTCGCGATTGGCGCGGCGGCACGGGGTTCGCACCAGTCCTTGCCTGCGGGCGCAAAGGGCGTTCGTCGTGGCCGCGTGTGCGGACACGGTCGAAGGAGATTCACATGGATAATACGAAGATGAAGATCGCGTACGTCATCACGACGCGAAACGGCAAAAACTTTTGGAACCGCGTGGGCGTCGCGTTCGTCAACAACGACGGCTCGATCAACGTCAAGCTCGAGGCGATGCCCGTCAGCGGCGAGATTCAGATCCGCGACTACGTCGTTCGCGACGAAGTCAGCGGCACCACGTTGCGGGGTCGATCCAACAACGGACACGGCGAAGAGGACGCTCTCAGCGAGCTCGCGTGAGCGGAAAAGAGGTGCACGTGGCTCTCATCGAACGGCTACCCGCGGGCAGATCCTCGGTCGGGCAGCGCGGCCAGGTCGAGAGCCGCGGCGCCTCTGAACATCCGGCTTGCGGCGCTGTTGCGCGTATGGGGGGGAGCAGCGGCTCCCCCTGCCAGGCAACGGCGCTGACCGCGCGCACGTACGTGCGTCTGCTGCGCATCGCAGGCCGGCTCCGCGAGGGGCTGGCTCGGGTCGCAGCGAGCACCTGGGCGCCTGTGTTGCTCAGGGCGCTCGGCATCGCAGCTTTGATGCTGGGTCTAGCCGTGATCGGCGCGGTGGCAACGCTTCGCGGCTGGAAGTCGAGCTCCGCCGAGATGACGGTCCACGTGAGCAGCGCCGCCTCCGGTTCGGTGTGGATGGCGGAGGAAGCCGCACTCGTGGCAAGCAGCTCGGCGATCGCCCCCGGGCCCTCCCCGCCCCGGGCAGGCCGCGCAGCTGCGCCGCCCCCCGATGCTGCGGGCGCGGCACAGCCTGGGAGCTCGCCCGGAGTCACCGCCGACGGTCGCGTCATCCTCAACCTGGCCAGCAGCGAGGATCTGAGGCGCCTTCCCGGCGTGGGTCAGAAGCGGGCGGAAGCGATCCTTGCGCTTCGCGCCAAGCTCGGGCGTTTCAAGCGAATGACGGACCTCTTGCGCGTACGCGGCATTGGGCCACGGCGGCTGAAGGCGATGCTGCCGAAGATGGTGCTGGACGCACCGAAAGACGAGGGCGTCGCGCCCACTGCGCCTGGCGCGCAGCCATGAGCTCTGGCGCGGTACGGATCTCCGCTGCGCCGCTTGGCGGTTGAGGCGACGCAGCCTACATTGCAGTTTCGTCGAACGCGCAGCTCGCCATGCCCATCCGTTATCGCCCCATCGTGGCCGCTGAGATTGCCGAAGCAGTCGATCTGTTTCTCATCGCGCTGGCGGACCTGGCGCGCCGCAATGGTCTGCCATCCCCGGCGCACTACACGCATGAGGCGGTGGAGCCCATCTACCGTTACATCCAGCAGACTGGCATCTTCGAAGTTGCGGAGCACGACGGCCGCATCGTCGGCATCTGCTGCGCCACGGTTCGTGACGCGATCTGGTTTCTCGCGATGTTCTGGCTGTTGCCCGAGGCCCAGCTGAAGGGCGTCGGTCGACCCTTGCTCGAGCGAGTGATGGCGGAGGGAACGCGGCGTGGCGCACGCATCTATTGCACCTGGTCCTCGATCGACTTCGCTGCGGTCGGTCTTTATCTCAAGCTCGGCCTGATGCCGGAGTGTCCCATTTTCACCTTCGCCGGTGCGGTGGTCAGCGAGCCGCGCACGCCGCAAGGCCTCGCGCTTCGGACGCTGGAGATCGACCAGGCCGGAGCCATTGACGGGGTGGTGCGCGGCACGCAGCGCACTGCCGATCATCGCTTCTGGCACGAGCAAGGCGCTCAGGGCTTCCAGGTCCAGCGCGGACAGCAACGGATTGGCTACTTCTACGTGAGCCAGGGCAACATTGGCCCAGCCGCGTGGCTGCAAGCAGCGGACGGCCCCGCGTTGCTCGCCTGCGCCCTACGCGCCGCGAGTGAGCGCAGTCAGGCCGTCAAGCTGGTAGCGCTCGGGCACAATCACTGCGCGGTGCGCGCTGCGCTCGATGCCGGATTGCGACTGGCCGGAGCGTCGCATTGTCTACGCAGCGGTCCGTTTGGGCAACTCGACCGGTACGTGCCGTCCGGACCGGCCCTCTTCTAGCTGCGCAGCGTCCTGGCCGGGCCCGAGCATCGACCTCGGGCCCGAAGCGGTCGCTCAGACCTTGCGTAGATGTTGCAGCGGGCCCGTCCACTGCGTCGTTCCGCCGTGACGGGTCATGTCGTTGATGCCGAACGCAGGGGCCAGTGCGAGCCACAGATCGTTGAAAGGGCGGGCGGTTGCCGGACGCATGAATCGCCCACCGGCGATGCCCAGGTTCTTGC
>DASQDA010000320.1:0-2372 GCA_035634435.1 Polyangiaceae bacterium | reverse complement strand
GACGCCCTCCGACGCCGACGCCCCCGCCGCCACGCAGCTGACCTCGGCGGCGGCCGTTGCGAGCGCCGCACCCGCTGAGCCGAGCTGTCCGGAGCGCATGGCGAAGATACCTGCCGGGCAGTTCTTCCAGGGCTCCGACGCCAAGGATGCGCGTGACAACGAGAAGCCGGCACACAATGTTTCGCTCTCGGCCTACTGCCTCGACCTGTACGAGGTGGCTGCCCGCGACTACAAGACCTGCTCGGGTGTGGGCAAATGCAAGCGCGCCGCCACCGAAGTGGACTGGCCGAAGATCAGCGCGGCGGACAAGGCAGCGTATTCGCAGCTCTGTACGGCAGAGGACCCTGGCAAGCTCGACCACCCCATCAACTGCGTCACGTGGGAGATGGCTTCGCTCTACTGCAAGGCCCAAGGCAAACGCCTGCCCACGGAAGCTGAATGGGAATACGCCGCGCGTGGACCTGACGGAAGGGTCTATCCGTGGGGCGACGCCGAGCCAACGGCGAAGCACCTGAACGCCTGCGGCAGCGAGTGCGTCGCCTGGGGCAAGCAGCACAATCGACCGCTCGAGCCGCTTTACGCTCTCGACGACGGCTATCCAACCACGGCGCCCGTCGGCAAGTTCGAGGAAGGTCGCTCGCGTTTCGGGCCCTACGACGTGGTGGGCAACGTGTGGGAGTGGGTAGCGGATTGGGACGGGCAGTATGGCCCCGAGGAAAAGCGGGACCCCACTGGGCCGAGCACGGGGGCGCGCCGCGTGATTCGTGGCGGCGCCTGGAACGGCAGTTTCGCCTCATGGCTACGCCCCTCGTTCCGCTACGCACAGGATCCGGCTGCCACGAGCCACGGCATCGGTTTTCGTTGTGCGGTCTCGCTCTGAGCCTCCTCTGCCGGTGACACTCCCGAAAGCTGCCCTTCGCGCCGGACCCCGGATAGGATGGCCAGATGGGGAAAGCTCCCCTCGACGACCCACGACTCTCCGGAATCGAAGCCATGCTCAACGCAGCTCGCTTCGAAGAAGCGCAGCGTCTGCTGGCCGGCCTCGGCGAGGTTCCCGGTACCGAGGCGGCAAGTGTCTATTTCGCGACGCGCCTGTTGTTTCAGCGCGGCAAGCTCGACGGTCCTGGCGTGGTGGCTCGCCTGCGCGAGCTCTTGCAGCAAGTGGAGGACTTTCCGGAGGCGCAACGCATGTTGCTCGCCGCCGAACGGGGCGACTTGGATCCCAGCCCCGAGGGTTTTCGGAGGGCCACCCTGGGGCCGCTGGCGTCGGCCAGGTACACGGCTCGTACGGCAGAACATTCAGGCCACCGAGCCATCCCGCGGGCCCCGGCCCTGCCCAATTTCGCGGATGGACGACCCTCCGAGCCCGCGGCGGCCCGGCCTGCACCGACACAGGCTCCTCCTCCTTTGCACGTGTCGAGCTCCGTTCCAGCTCCGGTCGCCGCGGGGTCGCTCAGAGTCGACGAAGCGTCCTCCTCCTACCCGCCCTTCGGCAGCGCCGCTTCGGACACGCTACGCTCGCCGCCGCCTCTCGCAGCGCGAAACGACTCGGAGCGGGCGACGTCCTCCGCATCGCTGCCCGACGACACGCGGGAGGCCCCCGGGAATTCCGAGGCGAGGCTGCTCAAAGCTCAGGCTCACGCGCGCCTCGGAGACGCCGCTTCGGCGGAGGCGGAGCTCGGTCTGCTGGTCCGCGCTCGGCAGCTAGAGCCGAGGCTGCGCGGCGCGGCGGCGCGCTTGTTCATCGAGCTCGGCGATCCGGAGCGCGGTCTGGTTCAAGCGCGGCAGGCCCTCGACAACAATGCGGCTGACGCTGCCAACAGCGTGACGTGCGCGTGGGCGCTCGTGCGCGTTGGCCGGCGAACGCAGGAACTGGCAACCCTGCGCCAGGCCGAGCCGCTGCTCGCTTCGGCAAGGCCGCACGAGGGCGCGCTCGCACCACTGCTGCCGGCCTTGAAGGCCGTGCTCGCGGCCGAGTACGGTGACGCGGCACGTGCCATTGCTCTTGCGCAACAGGCGCTCGCACTCGACGCGCGCCAGGCGGACGCCCTCGCAGCCATCGCGGTGGCCTCGGCCCGGCTCGGCCTCCGGGTTGACGCGGAGCGAGCATGGCACCGTCTTCACGCGGTCAATGCCAGAGAAGCCGCACCCCTGGAGGCACGGCTCTCCGAGCTAGGCGTCGACGTGGGCTCCGCGACGCCCCCGCGGCCCGCGGGTGACGCTCAACTGCTGGCGCTCTGGGGGCCCGCAGAGACGGCGCTGGTGCGTGGGCGCCGCGACGTGGCTATAGCGGAGTTCGAGCGGAGCTGCGTGCAGGCGCATCGCAGCGTGTCGGCCCGTACCAGGGACCCCTGGGCGGGCCTGGCGGCGGC
>DASQDA010000319.1:0-1708 GCA_035634435.1 Polyangiaceae bacterium | reverse complement strand
GCGGATCCGCCGCCGCGTGTTCGATGGCGTTGGCGTACTCTCGCAGTTGGTACAGCACCGTGGCGGCTTGCCCGCTCGCGGCGTAGGCGTTCATGCTCAGTACCGCGGCACGCAGCTCGTGGCGTTGAGCAAGCGCGAGCACGAATGTGAGCGCTGCAAAGCAGGGCATCAGCAGAAACAGTGCATTGCGCGCCCCTCGATGGCGCTCCGTCCAGAGCCACGCTCGAGCGAGCATCGGAGTTTTCGCGCCTGCCAGGGGGCGCTGGTCGCGCAGTCGTACCAGGTCGTCCGCCAGAGCGGCAGGCGACTCGTAGCGCTCCTCAGCTCGAATCTGGAGCGCCTTTTCCGCAATTGCGCGCAGACCCCACTCCAGCTCCGGGGACCAATCGCCGGCTGCTGGCGGCGGACCGCACAGCACGCGCCGCTCGAACTCCTCGTCGCTGCCGAACGGAAGCTGTCTGGTCCCGAGCCAATGCAGCAAAACGCCGAGCGCGAAGGCATCCGCTGCTGTGGTGAGCGGGTCTCCGGTTACCTGCTCGGGGGCCATCCAGCCACGTGTCCCGCCGCGCACCCCTTCCACGTCCCCTGCGCCCGCGGCGTCGAGCGTGCAGGCCAAGCCGAAGTCACTGACGTGCGCTTCACCCTCCCCGTCGAATAAAATATTATCGTGTTTCAAGTCGCAGTGCAGGATCCCCCGTTCGTGAGCGAACTGGACCGCGCGCGCGAGCTTGAGCACCAGCTGTAGTCGCGCCTCGGGGGTCGCGTACTGTGCAGCCCTTTCGGGCTCCGCCAGTGTGCCGCCCTCCATCAGCGGCATCACCAGAAAGGGCTGTCCACCGCAGGTCCCGGCACCTTGGACGTGCACGATGTTGGGGTGCTTGAGCGCGCTCTCGGTCTTGCCTTGCCGGCGGAACAGCTCGAACCCGCCCGGGCGCTCGAGCAACTCCCGACGTGCGACCTTCAGTGCCACCAGCTCCTCGGAGGCGCGGTGACGGGCAAGGTAAACCGCCCCCATGGCTCCCTCGCCCAGCAACTGAAGGCGTTCGTACTCGCCGAATGCACTTTGCTCGGACTCCAGCCCGGACTGCAGCAAGCAAGCGCTGCACACTGATCCAAAGCTGGTGTTGACCCGTTGCGCGCCGCACGGGCAGCCAGGCGCAGGGTTCACAGGAAGTGCCTGCGCAGATCCCGCAGCTCATCATCGACGGCGCGTGAGATGGCCTGCAGGGCTTCTGGGCTCGGTTCCCTGCCCTCCGTCGCCGAGCCCAGGTCGAGAGTGTCGCGCACCGCCTCGCGCAGGAGCTCCCTGAATCGAGCTCGCAACACGCAGATCGCCTTGGCCAGTGTGGTGGGCGTCATGCTCATGGAGCGAGCGAGCGGCCCGAGCTCCACGAGCTCCATCTGCGGACCTGGCAGGAACCGCACCAAGCTCTCGAAGCGGCGCTTGTCACGCGCCTCGCGGCGTTGCAGCGCCAGTGCGTGCAACACGACGTGGGTCGCGAACTCGCGCGAGCACAGCTCATCTTCAATGGAGCTCGTCTCCTGGGTAGGCTCGAGCTCGAAAAGCTGGAATGGCTTTTGTCCTTTCCCCTGCCATCTCGTCCTCGCTTCACCAATGAAGCGTCGGGCGAGCGACATTACCACGCAGTCCGACGCGCGCTGCGCGACAATCCCCCTGCTGGCGAATGTCGCACAACGTAGCCTGGGG